>NZ_JBSGBN010000139.1:0-26864 GCF_053601275.1 Streptomyces sp. NPDC004752
ACTCGAACTACGAGGTCGATCCGTCGCAGATCCTGGTCACCAACGGCGGCAAGCAGGCCATCTACGAGGCATTCGCCGCGATCCTCGACCCGGGCACCACCTCCGCCGTGACCGCGACGGGTTTCCACGCCGCCTAGCCAGTGAGGCCAGGGCGGCGCGGTGGCCCCTCACGCACCAGGCAAGGAAGGAGATGGGTCGTCATGCCGAACCGCGAGTTCTACGAGGTAGACGTCCCGATACACGACACCACCAACCCGGCCTGCCGGGGTCTGCACGTCTTCACCGGCGAGGCAGACTCCCCCACCACGGCCCTGCGCCGCGCACACGAGGTGTACGACGCCGCGCTCGCCGCGCACACGGCCGGACACGAGATCCCCGGCAAGCAGCCGGACAGCTGGGGAGTCAGCGGGCTTCGGCCCGGCTGGCAGATGGAGTGGCCCGCCGCGACGGCCGGCCTCTGGCACAACCCGTACAGCTGGACCCGCGCCGACGACGGCGACTTCGAGCTGTAGCTCTGCCCCGGGACAGGCGCCAAGGCGTGGAAACCAACCGCCTGTCCCGGGCCCACCCACCCCGTACGAGACGAGAGGGAGATCCCCAGTATGGACTCCGTCCTGCGCGTGCAGGCCCGAATCGGGCAGCGCGCACTCTTACTGACCACCGCCGCCCTGCCGTTGACCGGCTGGGCCGTGCATGCCGTCGCCCTGCACAGGCAACTCGCAGCCACCCGGAAGGACCCGCTGACCGGCCTGCTGCGCCGCGACGCCTACACCGCCCGCGCCCGCCGGCTCCTGGCCCGCCACGACGACCTGGCCGTGGTCATGATCGACCAGGACCACTTCAAGGCCGTGAACGACGACTTCGGACACCCGGCCGGAGACGCCGTCCTGGCCGCCACCGCCGCCCGGCTCACCGCGTGGGCAGGCCCGCGGGCGTCCGTCGGCCGCCTCGGAGGCGATGAGTTCGCCGTCGTCCTCCAACTGCCCGCCGCGCGCCTGGAGCAGCGCCTCGCACAGCTGGTCCGCATGCTGCACACCCCCGTCGTCCTGGACGACGGCCGCACCGTCGACGTCGCCGCCTCGGTCGGCGCCGCGACCACCGACGTCCTCGGCACCCGCGACCTGAGCCTGTTACAGCGGGCCGCCGACGCCGCCCTGTACGACGGCAAGCACTCCAATCGCGCGGTCCTCGCCACCGCCGCGCACGTCACGGTCCCGTCCGTCAACGGGCGCCGGGCCGGCCGCCCGGGAACGAGCCTATGGGGGCGAGCCGCATGAGCATGGTCACCCTGCCCGAGGGCGACTGGATCCGCGGCATCACGATCCGCCAGCCCTGGGCGACCTGCATCCTCGCCGGGAAGAACCCGGAGAACAGGCCCGTCAACTGGCCGTGGCAAGGCTGGGTCCTGATCCACGCCGGAAAGAAGAAGCCGGAGCCCGCCGTGCTGCGCGACCCGCTGGTCGCCACCGCGATCCGCGGCCGCGAACTGCACCTCGGTGCGGTCATCGGCGTCGCCCGCCTCACCGGCTGCCACCCGGATCAGGGGCCCGAGAAGTGCACCAGCCCCTGGGCGGAGCGCGGCGCGCACCACCTGGTCCTCGCCGACGTCCAGGAGCTCGCCCTGCCCGTACCCGCCACGGGCGCGCTTCCGGCCTGGAAGCCGACGCCGGACCTGCTGGCGCAGGTGTTCCAGCAGCTGCCCGACTTCCGGCCGTGACCCGCACCCGAGGCAAGAAGCCACTGTTCGAGCCGGGCTGCGTCCCGGCTCCCGGCGCTCTCCTCGACTGGCGCGACAGCCAGCACTTCGACCGCTGGCAGGACCGCCCCTGCGCGCTGTGCGACAAGCCCACGCCCACGCGCTCCCACTCCGGGGAGCCCGTACACAAGGCGTGCGCTGAGGACTGGATCGCCGCGAACCCCGTTGAGGCCCGCCTCGGCAGGTTCGCCTCCGACATCCAGGCCAAACGCCGGCGCGACGACGACCACGCCTGAACCCCTCCACCTGGAGGTTCCCATGAGCAACACCCAACGCGACGTCGACCACGCCCTCGCCTACCCCGAGCCGCCCGCCTCCCCGCTGTGGCACCGCCACGGCGCGAAGGCCCGGCCGCTCACGCCCGACCAGCAGAAGCGCAACCGCGAGCTGCTGGACATCGCCCAGCGCAAGCCCCGCACCACCGCCGCGTAGGAGGGCCAGTCATGTTCACCGACATGAAAGAGGCCCTCGAAGCCGAGGCCCTCGAACTCACACCACTCGGCAGCGACCAGAACACCGCCGCCTCCGTGGTGGTCGCCCACCACGCCCGCGACAAGGACGACCTCGCCGACCTGCTGGGCGCCCTCGGACTGCCCTGCGCCGAAGACGACCTGGTGCGGCTGCTTCCGCACCTCACCAGCCCTGACACCCCCACCGGAGACTCCATGACCGTCAACGCCTTCACCGCCACGGCCGCCTCCATGCTCAACAACGGCGACAGCCCCGAGCACGTCCGCAGCACGCTCGGACTGTCGGAGAGCGAACTCGCCGAAGCCGTGAAGCACGCCGCCCTGCCCGACCCCACCACCGTCCCCGCCCTGGACACGGACGACAGCACCAGCACCCCGCAGATGGCGGTCCTGGCGTCCGACGGCACGGCGGACACCGACGGGATCGAGGCCCTGCTCTCCTGGGCGGAGAACCACCCCGCCGCCAGCATCCGCAACCGGGCCGCCCGCGTCCGCAGCGATCTCACCGAGCTGACCGAGCGCCGCGCCACCGACGCCGCCCAGCGCCAGGCAGAGGAACGCGTCGCCAAGGCCAAGGCCGAACTCGAGGCCGCGCAGGCGCAGCTGCGCGCGGTGAAGGCCGGCGGTCACGCCGCCACGGCGGTACAGGACGCCACGCCCCTGGCTCCCGCCCCGACACCGGCGGCTCCCACCGGCAAGCGCAGCAAAGAAGAGCTGGCCGCGATCCGCACGTGGGCGCGCGCCAACGGCCACCAGGTCGCCGACCGGGGCAACCCGGCCAAGGCCGTCATGGACGCCTACAACGCCGCCCACCGCACCACCAACCTGGCGGAGGCAAGCTGATGGACGCCATCCCGCTCGCGCTGGACGGCTACCTGGCCGCCGACCCGGAACCCGGCGACCGTGAGGGCACCGCCTCCTGGCGGCTGAACTGCTCCGCCGGCACCGACCACCTGGTGGAAGAAGCGGTCATTCCCTGCACCACCATGGAGCCGGAGATCGCGCACGCCCTGCTCACCGAGCGGCAGCCCGGCGACCTGCTGCGCGTCACCGGCCACCTCACACTCCCGGACACCGCTGACGGGATCATCCAGCTGCACGCCGACACCCTCGAAGTGCTCTGGGAAGCACCCGTGCTGGACGCAGACGGGGATGACGCAGACACCGCGACCGCGGCAGACGCGGACGCGGACCGCAACAGTGCCATCGCTGCTCTCGCTGAAGCCCTCACCGGCTTCGGACAGGCCGCCCCCGGTCCCGGGCAGAGCATCCGCATCCACATCAGCCCGACCGGGGCCCTTGGTTCGGGCCTGGAGCACTGCCACAGCTTCGACGTCACCCCGGCCATGGCCCACCGGCTCGCCGACTACCTCGACGCCATGAGCTGCTACCTGGACAGCGAACGCCCCGACGGCGCCGCCCTGGACCCGGAGACCATTGCGGACCTGACCGAGCTGTTCGAGGACATCGACCTGACCGGCCTCACCAACACGGTCCTCAACGCGACACGGCCCGAACACCGGCCCGCCGTCACACGGGCGATGGACGACATGTTCGGCGACGTCCCCGCCCCCGAGGAAACCGACCCGTGACCACCAGCCACTCCCGAAGGGAGGCGAACTTGATGCCCGCCCAGCCCCAGCGCACGGTCCTGGAGCGGTTCCCCGCCGAAGGCCCCCGCGGCTCCTGGCCGGCGGAAGAGTACGCCGCCGCTCAGCGCTCCCAAGGCAGGCCGGACGCCCGGGTCGTGATGGACCTCGGCAGCGATCAGTTCCTCGTGGTCACCGAAACCACCACCCCGTAGCCACCCACCCCGGAGCGCCGCACCCCGCCCTTCCCGGCCGGGCGCGGCGCTCCGCATGTTCCAGCCCTTCACCACCGAGCAGGAGGCACCCTTGCATCCGATCCGTCTGATCTCGTTCGGCTACCTGCACCTGCCCACCGGCCCGGACGGCCAGCCCGTCCCGCCCGCCGCCGACCGGATCGAGGACGTCCGCGACCGGCTCCGCGACCCGGCCGCCGCCCGCGACATCATCGACCTCGACGGCCTCCACCCCCGCGTCCAGGACGTCGTCCTGAACACCCCCGGCGCCCGCGAGCTGCTCGCCAACCTCGCCGACTACGCGAACCTTCCCGCCGGCCCCCACCGCATTGCAGTCGGCTGCGCAGGCGGCAAGCACCGTGCATGCGGCCTCACCGAACTCCTTGCCCGAGCACTTCGCGACCGCGGCCGCGAAGTCGAAGTCGAGCACCTTCACCGCCATCTGCCGCGCGTGCTCAAGACACCCGACAACGGCACCACCCGCCCCACCGACAAGCAGGAGGCCACCCGATGAAGCGTCTCTTCCGCCGCTGCGGCCACGCGCCCGGCGCCCTCACCCCCGAGGACCAGGCCGCCGTCGACCAGTTCCGCGCGCTGCTCGCCGCCCTGCGCGACACGGAGTTCTGGACGCCTGGCGCAGGCCAGGACATCGCCGTCCGGGTCGGCCCGTTCATCGAGCGCGCCCACACCCGACCGGGCGACGACCACGGCCCCGACCTCATCGCCGTCGCCCTGGTCCACCCCGACACCCCGCACGCCGCGGCCTACCTCCACGGCCACCAGCTCGGCTACACCGGCAAGGGATGGCTGCGCTGCGAGACGAACGCGATCATCGGCGTCTGGAACCCGGCCTTCGCAGTCCTCACCCACGCCGCAGCGGGCCTGAACCTCCCCGACGACGTCGGCATGCCGCCGGCGAACTACGCCGTCCACGTCGAAGCCCGCCGACAGGACAACACCGGCTACACCCTGCTCCGTCTCGGCCCGTACACCCAGACCTGGCTCGCCTCCCGCGACGCCGACCGCCTCAACACCGAGCTGGCCGGGAAGGCTGCCACCGTCATCCCCGGGTTCACGGTCACCGCGAAGGGCACGCCGTTCGACGTCAGCGACCACGAGAGCTACGCCGACCCGTACGAGGCCGACGTCACCGCGCTCCTGGCCGACGCCGTCGCGGGGGTGAACGCGTGACCACCAGGGCCCTGTACGAGATCGAGACCAGCGAGGGCGACGACGGCACGATGCACCCCGTCGAACAGCTCTGGACGCCCTGCGCCGACGACGCAGCCGACAGCGGGTTCATCGCCCACCACGGCCTCCACGTCACCGGGATCGACGACCCCACCGACGACCACCTGTACCCGATCGCGTTCCTCGTGCTCGGTCACCAGCGGTGGGCCGACACCATCGAGGCCGCAGCCGCCTACATGGCCCGAGTCCACAGCTGGCGGAACCTGCACCTGTACCCCGGCGACGGCCCCTCAGTGCTCATCCCCCGCATCCCGCGCGCCGTCCTCACACACGGCGTCTTCTTACGACACCCGCACCCTGATCACGGCTGTGGGTGCGAGTGGGATGAGACCTGGCGCATGCTGTGGGCGCCACCCACCGAGCCCGGCGCCGTCCCGATCACCGCCATACGGCACCCAACCGCCCCGGTGACCGCCGCCGGCATCCCCAACCCTGACGAAGGGGCGCCCGCCACCTGGGCGCCCTGACACACGCGACTGAGCATGACGAAGGCCCGTACTCCCCGCGCGTTCGCTGGGAGTACGGGCCTTCTTGCGTTTCAGGGCGCTGCGATCAGTTGGAGTTCACCCGGCGCTCCTCACGGTCCCGAAGGAGCATCTCCAAGACCTTGTCGCGTTCTTCCGGTGGCATCTTGTGCAGGAGCAGGATCGCTGCCTCCGCCCCGTCGTGGTACGGGAACTTCTTCAGCGCGGTCTGACCCTCCTGGCTCGCGCCAGCGTCCGTGTCCCGCTGCTCCGGGATGGCTTCCTCGTGCGCGGCCTGCCTGTTGGTGGCGACCGGCGGTGCGCCCTGCGAATTGACCGTTACCGCGTCGTTATTTTTCACGCCGTGAAAATCTGTGGTCTTAGCGACCGGTGCGTGCCGGGTTCGTGACCTGCGCTGTGACGCCTCGGCTCGCTCATTCGCTTTGGCCTTCTGAGCTTCCGGCGGCAGCTTGCTCAGGTTGCGGACGTGCTCGGTCTTCCGCTCCCCTGTCATCAGGTCTTTCTGCAACTCAGGGGACAGTTTCAGAAGCGACAGCTTGCTCGAGAGCGTAGAGGCAGACATGGACAGCCGCTTGCAGGCCTTCGTCTGTGAGCCTCCGTAGTAATCGACCAGTTGCTTCAGCGCATGGGCTTCCTCGAGGTCTGTCATGCCCTCTCGGTGGTAGTTCGCGATGAACGCAGACTCCAGAAGCTTCTCGTCAGTGCTCATCCGCGCATCGTCCACCCGTACGGGGATGGTGGCCAGGCCGACCTGGCGTGCAGCTTCCAGACGCCGGTGGCCGTCGATGACCACGTACTGGGAACCAGGAGCCAGATCGTCGGCGCGGTCGGGTCGGCTGCGGACATATGCATCGACAGTGCCCACCACAATCGGCAGGATGACACCGACCTCGCGTACCGACTCAACGGTGCTTTCCAGGTTGCGGAGATGATTGCGCGGGTTGTCCGGGTTATCGCTTATCGCCGGGACCGGCAGGTCAGTCAGGGCTGAAGTGTCGGCCGGATCACCGCCGTGGATAGTTCGGTCGATGGCGGTCCGGCGGGCGCTGCGCTCGGACGTGCCCCGGAACGAAGCACCACGTCCCAGCTGATCCTTCTTGCTCACTTACCGGCTCCTGCCACGATCAGCCGCATGACGTTAGCCTGCTTGCTCTCCGGCACATAGGACAGCAGCGGTCTCTTGAGCCGGACGCTCTCACGCTGCTCCTTGAGATCGTCCACCACGGCGATCACCTTCTGGTCCTCCACGTTGTGCCATTCCTCAAGCGACGACGTGGCGATGTAGCCGCGACGGCTGTCGAAGAGGTTCACCACGATGCCAAGCCGGTCGATCTCAAGATGCAGGTCGGCCTCCAGATCACCGATCTGGTCAACGAGCATCTCGTAGGCGTCGGCAGAACTGTCCTCGGACTGCACAGGGATAAGCACCCCGGAACGTCCCGCCTTCTCGTTCGGCCGCCTGCGCCCGTAGTAGAGGCCAGCGTCCATGCTGAGTCCGAGGCTGGGCGGAGAGTCGATGACAATGACGTCATAGTCGGCCTCAAGCGGGTGCAGGGCACGCTCAAGCGCTGACTCCTTCTGGAATCCCCGGGACTGAGCAGCCGTGAGCGCCAGCTTGGAGTCGAGCAGAAAACCCTCCCGGGTGCCCGGCAGGACGTGAAGCCGGCCTGCGAACCGGGGATCGTCGATGGTGACGACCAGCTCCCCGATGTCTCCCTTGGGATCTCCGGTCATGTGCGTGACCAGACTGTCTTCCCCTACGGCAATGGGTGGGATGCCGAGCTGGTTGCTGAGGTGGAGCTGCGGGTCGTAGTCGACTAGGAGGACTCGCTGACCGCCCGCCATGTAGTCGGCGATGACCGCCAGAAGCTGCTCACGAGTGCGGTTCAGCCGCTCAAGCTCGGTCTCAGTGAGAGCGCCCACGAAATTCTGGAGGCATTTGGCTCCGATGCCTGCGGTCTCAGCGTGCGCCTCTGCGATGCCTGCGGAGATCGTGGTCTTGCCGACACCGCCCTTCTGATTGCACACGATGATCCGGCGCGGCGCGGCGGGAAGGCCGACCTGCTTAGGGGACGGGTTGTCCTCCAGCCAGGCCCGGATGCTCTGCGCGAGGCCCTGGATGAACGACAGATCGCGTTCGGTACAGGTCCCCTTGAAGTCGTCGTACAAGCCGGTCGGCAGCCACGTGGAGAACGACCTTGCGCCTGTGGTGTCCACCTCGGGGACGGAACTGCTACCGCTGCGCCAGCTGATGATGGCCGTGGTGGCGGCGTCCTGAATGTCCAAGCCGAGTTCGGCACAGCGGATCTTGAGTTCTTGCTGGAGGGCCGGAGGGAGCTTGGACGCCACCTTTTCCCGGTCTCCGTCAGGGTATGGAGAGGCCATTGCGTCACCATACTGACTCTGCCGCGAACGGCGACGTCCGGTCTGTGAACTTTGACGCTGCTTCACCCGATCGATACGAGTGACCTGTCTCGCTGAAGGCGGGCCAGTCTCGGTGTATCCGAGCCATCTGGCTGTGTGTCTCGGTCAACCTTGGCCATCTGCTGTTCCGTCTCGCTGTTTCTGAGCCGCTGCCGCGCCTGGCTGTCTACGGTCGTCGTACATGGACAGCGCCGGGTGGGGGTGTCTGGTGGAGATTGAGGACTTCCGGCTGGAGTACGTCGGCGCTCGCGGTGACCTGCACGAGGGGCCGCTTGAGGTGATGTGGCCGGCGCGTTTCGAGGCGGCCGGGCAGGCGCGGACGTTCCCGTCGTACCGCGGTCAGCGCAATTTTCCCGGCTGGTACTGGGCTGCGACGTGTGCCGAGTTGGTGGGTTACGAGTCGTGGGTGGAGCTGGGTCAGCTGGGGCCGGTCCAGGATGCTGTGGGTCCCGATCCGGTGCCACACGATGTGACGGGCCCCGGCAACTACCTCCCGGCCGTACGACCACGTAGCGCGCCCGTCCGGCGCCCAGGTGTGGGCACGGTGGTCTCCTCCGGGCAGCACGACGAAGCCCCTGGCGGGTGCCGGGGGCTGCTGTAGGCGGTGCTCGTTGGTGGTGGCGTCCTTGGTGCTCGGTAGTGCTCAGTGGCGCGTGTTGGTGTCGTCCGGGTCGTGATGTGTGGGCTGCCGGAGAGCGATGACATTCGCTTCCGGCCCGGGGCCGCTTCCCGCCTGGCGGGCGCCTGAGAAGAAAGTTCGGCCGCTGCTCCCGCCTGGCGGGACGTACCGCTGATCGGCCTTTTCTCGCAGTTCAGAGCCGTGTGGCGTGGTCTGCATGACAGTTGATATCCGGGTCATCCGGGCCGGTCAGATGTACCGCTACTACCTGCGCCAGACCGTTGTCGGCGACGGCCGCCGCCCCGCGCGCACCCCGCTGCGCGCCGCCCAGGAGCAAGCCGGCGTCCCGGCCGGACGATGGATGGGCCGCGGTCTGGCCGCGCTCGGACTCGCGCCGGGTGAGGAGGTCACCGAGGCGCAGCTGCGGAACCTGTTCGGCGAGCGAGGCCGCCACCCGTACGCGGACCAGATCGAGGCCGACCGGCTCGCCCAGGGCGACTCCCCGAAGAAGGCGTTCAAGGCCGGCGCCCTCGGACGCCGCGTGATGGTCACCGGGGTCGACTTCGTCTTCCGGCCGCAGCCGACGATCTACCTGCTGTGGGCGCTGGGCGATGAGGAGACCCGGCGGGTGATCGAGGCCGCACATGAGCGCGCGATCGAGCGGGTGCTGGAGTGGATCGAGGACGAGGTGGCCGTGATCCGGTACGGCAAGGACGGCATCTACCGGGTGCGGCCGCCCGGCGGTCTGGTCGCCGCGCGCTTCCGCCACTACGAGGCGCGCTCCGGGATGCCGCTGCTCCATGACCATCTGCTGCTGTCCGTGAAGGGGCAGCGCCTGGACGGGAAGTGGGGCTCGATCCACACCCTGGCCCTGCACGAGCACACCGTGGCCGCCTCAGCGCTCTACAACGAGCTCGTGGCCGCTGAGGTCTGCGAGGCGCTGGGGCTGGCGACCGAGCCGCGCACCGTCACCCCGGGACGCCGGCCGGTGATGGAGATTGCCGGGGTGCCGCACGAGCTGATCCGCTGGACCGCCCGGCGCAGCGACCAGATCGCCGCCTGCCTCGAGGACCTGGAGCACGAGTACGTGACCGCCGTCGACGACGACGGCGAGTTGAAGTTTCTGCCCGTGGTCTCCGAACGGGCCCGCGCCAAGCTGAACGGGATCGCCGCCCGCAAGACCCGCCCGCCCAAGCAGAAAACCCAGCCGCTCGCGCAGCTGCGCAAGGAGTGGAAGGAGAGCGCGATCCGCACCTCCGGGGTGGCCGTCGACGTCATCAACTCCCTTCTCGAGTACGCCCGTGCCGCAGCCGCGGCGATCCGGGCCCGGGTCGCCGCCGTGGTCGACGTCGCCCTGGCGGCCGTCGACGTCGCCGCGACTGTGTTCGTGATGAACGACGGCGGCCGCTTCCACCGCCGGCACCTGCTCGCCGAAGCCCGCCGCCACCTCGCCCTCGTCCTGCGCGGCCGCCGCCGCGACCCCGGCCTGGACGACCAAATCGTGGCCGCCGCCATCTCCACCCACTGCCTGGACATCAGCGAGCCGAAGACCGTGCGCGGCCTCGAGGCCGGCTACCGCCTCTACACCGCCCGGTGGGCCCTGTCCGACCTCCCCGCCCGGCGCCGCCCACCGACCCCCGCGCCCGACCCGGACCGGCGACCCCCGGCTGATCCCGATGCGCCGACTGCGCCCCGGCGCCCGGACCAGAGGGCGGGGGAGTGGGAGATACCCCGCGTCCAGCTGAACTACGACCGGGCCGTCCTTGCCGGTGCGGTGGTCCGCGAGAAGCTGCGCACCACCGCAACCACCGCCACCGCCGTGCGGGGCCGGGCGTACGACGTCGTGGCGCACCAGCAGGCGGCGATGCCCGAGCAGCTGCTCGCGCCCCTGGCCTCCGGCCCCGAGCACGACGACCAGGAGCCGGGAGCCGGACGCGGGGAGGCGATCGACCTGACGGCGCTGCGGGCCTTGAGGGAGTCCCGCACGGACGTGGAAGCCCTCGACCTCACAGCCGAGCGGCTGCGCCACCTCCAGGACGCGTTCGCCAAGGCGGCCGACGACTCCCGCACCCGCTCGGACCGCTACGCCGAACAGGACGATGCCGACGGGCACCCGGTGCGCCAGGACGACCAGCAGGCGCACCGCCCACAGGACCCCGGACCGCACCGCGGCCGGGAGGCCGGCCACTGAGTGCACCCGATGCCGTGCACCCGAGCACGCCGACGATGCCCGGCATCCTCCCCACTGAGTGGAGTCCACCGGCCGGGAGTGGATGACACCGTGCTCGGCATCCACTCCACTGAGTGGAGCCCACTCGGTGGAGTGGACGACACCGTGTGAGAGTGCTCGGCATCCACGGGGACGATGCTGCGCATCCACCCGATGCGCACCCGCCGCGTTTTTCCTTGACACAGCGCCGTGTCAAGGGAAAACCCGGCGAGGCGCACCGCCCGAGGGTTACGCCGTGCGGGCCCGTTCCAGGTGCTCGGTGCGCATCGTCTTCAGGGTGTTGACGATGTCCTCGCCCTCCTGTCGCAGGACGTTCTCGGTGAACCGGATGATGGTGTTGGCGAGGCCCCAGATCGCGCTGGGGACGCACTCTTGTGTCCACTCCTCCAGCGTGGCCAGCAGGACGCCCCCGACCTCGTCCAGGGCGAAGGAGTCCGCGCACGGATCGGCGTCGGCCACCAGGTCTGTGACGGGCAGGATGATGTCCTCAGCCAGCCGCAACAACAGGTAGGACGGCGCCGGAGCGGCCCCCGTCCGATCGACGATGGTGGCAACGCCGTGCTCGCTGTGGCCCTGTATCGCCAGGACGTACTCGAAGGCGAGCTCCACCTCTTCGGGCGTCAGCGGCGTGCGGGACTGCTCCAGGTGCGGCATTCGGATCTCCTCAACAGGCTGTCGCCGTGCCGATCACGGCGACTGACCCGAATGCTCACGCCGGGCCCCTGTGGATAAAGGCCGGAGATCTCTCCCCCTCTCCAAACCGGTGCGAACTGGTGCTGAATGGGTCGAAGCGGGCCCCCTTGTCGAGTGTGGTCGGGCCGACCATGCCCCTTGTCGAGTCGTGGTCGGCCCGACCACGGACCCCTTGTCCGATTCGGCGCGGGCCGCCAGGAGTGCACGTTTCTCCTTGACCGACTTCGCTATCGGCCGCCGTCAGGTCGCGGACAAGGGGTGGGTGTTCACGATGGCCGCCACGCGCCCGCAGGAGGGGTATGCAGCGGCCACCGAGCCATCGGGGGTGGCTCACCCTCGCGCGGGCGGGCCACCGGCCGTCACAGGGCCGGTGGAGGACGCCACGACGCAAGGGAGAGACCGCTGATGATGACCCGACACAGGCGCCCGCCGTACTCTGTCCGCACCGCCGATGCCCGAGGCGCGCGCTCCGCGTGGACAGGGCTGGTCGGCTGGGCAAGCCGCCGCGGTCTCCTGCCGCCGGCGCTTGCGATCCCACTGCCGTACCCACTTCCGTGCCCGGCACGATCGCGGACCGCATTTCCCCTGGCCACCACGGCTTTTCGAGGCTCCAGCGCGTCGTCACAACCCTCTTCTCTCCTCCTCTCACTGACCAAGCCCTGGGAAATAGGTGGGGGTGGGGTGTCAGTGGTGGAGGCGATCATCGGGTTCAGGGCGCGCCTGGTGCCCTCTGCGGCTGGGCGGGGCTGGCGCCCGGCCGGTGGCCGGACGCGGACGACGGGAGGGCGGGGCTGATGGCGAAGCGCAAGGCGAACGAGGCGGGATCGTCGACCGGGCACCGCGCCGATGCGCTGCGCACGCTCGGGGTGCTCAAGGCCGCGACGGCGGACCAGATCCAACGTCTGTCCTCACCGCACCTGACGTACCGGCACACCACGAAGGACACGGCGGCCAAGCGGAAGGAGGCGCGCACCGCATCCCATCGCGGCGCGCTCAACGATCTGCGACGGCACGGCCTGTCCGTCGACGGCGGCCGCACCCGAGGCGGGGAGGAGGTACGTCTGCTCACCAAGGACGGGCTGGCCGCCGCCGGCCTCGAGTTGGACCGGGGGCCGGAGGAGATGGGCGGCATGCCCAAGAGCGCGGGCCGCTCGGGTGCCTCGCACGCGATGACGGTCAACGAGACGGTCATCGCGATGATCCGCCCGAAGCCCGACCTCGCCTTGGTGGCCGGTGAGCCGGCCGAAGCCGTCGCGGCCGCCCAGGCCTGTGTCGACGCCTCCGACGGAATCGGCAGCATCACCTCCTACGCCACCGAGGTCGCTCTCCCGGCGACCGGCACCTGGAGGAACCCCGGTGTGGGCTGTGCGTGGGCCGACATCGTCCTCACCGCCCCGGAGGCCGGGCTGCCGCTGTTGTTCATCGAGGCCGACAACTGCACCGAAGAAGCCCCGATCATCGCGGCCAAGTTCGACAAGTACATGCGCCACTTCCACCGGAAGGTGAAAGACACCGACGGCAAGGACAAGCCGATGTGGCGCACCCGCTGGTCCGCCCCCGCTCCCGAGTGGGGCGACGCGACGCACCCGCCGGTCCTGCTCGTCTTCCACCAGGTCGGCAAGCGGACCGCGCGGACGCAGATGGAGCGGGTCGCCGAACTTACCCGCGAGCACTGGCAGGGCCAGTGGGCCGAAGGCGGCTTCCGCATCTACAACGGGAAGATGCCGATCGTGGCGACCACGCTGGACCTGCTGCGCGAGCACGGCCCGGCCGGGCCCGCGTTTCGGCGCTTCGGCCGCGACGTCGACCAGAACCTCTGGGATGCGATCGGCAACCCTCGCCGGGATGCCGGCCTCGCCCGCCGTGCCGAAGAGGGGCGGCGCCGTCTCGCGCAGGAAGCCGCCGAACGCGAGGCTCAGCGTCCGGTGTGCGCGGACTGCGGGACCAAGTTCACCGACGACCGGTGGAAGGCCAGCATCGCGGTCGACTGGGGCCGCGGGGACAGTCACCCGCACCTGTGCGACGACTGCAAGGCGCGCGTGCTCGAGGCGGAGCGGCAGGTGGAACAGGCCGAACGTGAGCGCCAGGAGCAGGAGCAACAGGAGGCGGAAGCGGCACAGGACTCGAAGGCCGGCGGCTGGCTCGGACGCTGGCGCGGCTGACCCGGGCAAGCCACTTCTGGCAGCGCGAGGGCTTGCCCAGGGCCGTCTGGGCAAGCCCTCGTTGTCGGTGGCGGCTGCGAGGCTGGAGGGCATGGACAGCGACGATGAGCAGCTGCTGCGCGGCCGGATCTACGGAGCCGACCACGACCACCCGGGCCCGAAGCCGGGACGCAGCTACGCCGAACTCGTGGGCGGACCCCTGGACGGACTGCTGCTCGACATCACCGGCTGGAGGCCGGAGGAGATCGACGACGGCGTCTCCCTCCTCACGGAGCTCGGGCAGTTCGGCCCCGGCGGCCGGGCGCTGTACGACCCGCGCCCCGGCGACCCGGCCCGCTGGGACTGGGGCGGCGACAGCCCCTGACAGCCCGCCACTCGGTCGGGTGAAGACACCACAGTGGCGGAACTCTCCCCGGGCGCCCGGGCGTAGTGCCGTACATGGACCCGATCAACGAGGTGCACGTAAGTGAGCCGGGCCTGGTCGTCGTTGACGTCGCGGCCGCCGACGACGCCACCGCCCTGGCTTTCCAGCAGCTGCTCGCCGACCGGTGGGCGACAGCGACAGCGGAGCAGACGACCCGCGACGCGGGCGAGCCCGGCGTACGGCTGCGCTGTTACCTGGACTTGAGGCAGCCGGTCGGCTCGGATACGCAGGCGGACATGCCGTAGGTCGTCGCAGAGGTACAGCGGTGACGATCGCCTGTCAGGTGGTGCGGTCCCCGGCCAGCCGTCGCTGTGCGGCGCGTTCCACGAACGGTTCCAGGCCGCTCTCGGGGTGCAGGTACACGTAGCGGTCGGCGGCGTGGATCTGCACGGCGTTGAGGCGGTCGACGAAGGACCGGGGGACGGTGAGCGTGATGTCCTCGGGGCCCAGGGACAGCAGGTGCTTCGGGCCGATGGGAAGGATGAGGGTCTGAGCGTCACCGAACGCCATGCCGTATATGGTGCGGCTTTCCTTCACGGACAGGGTCAGGGCCGGGTTGTCGCCGATCAGGAACTGGCCCGTCTCGGGCGTGATCACCTCCAGCCGCCGCGTCGACGCCAGGTCCCGCATTTTGTGGAAGGTGTCCTCGATGCTGGTGCGGAAGAGCTTGCCGCTCTCGCGGTCGCGCATAACCGTGGACCGTTCGATGAGGCGTTCGGCGAAGGCGCCCAGGGCAGCCGGGCCGGACAGATACAGGCCCGTCTCGCGCAGTGCCTCGAGGCGCAGCTGCTCCGGGTACTGGGTGAGCACCTTGGCGAGCAGGCGTGTTCGGGCCCGCTCGACCGAGTCGGTGTGCACGTCGCGGTAGTGGAGCGACCGGACGTAGTGGAGCACGACCAGGTCGCGCAGCACGTCCACGTGAAGAGGGTCGGCGAACGGAGTGCCGGCGTGCACGGCGGCGAGCGCCGGGGGCACGCGCCTCTCCACGTCGCCCCACAGTGCCTCAACGGATGGGGAGTCGACGGCGACGAAGTCCTTGACCCAGCCGCATCGGCTGGTGGGCATCCGCTTGTGCACGCGTCCGGGGTTGTGCAGGTCGAACGGGAGCAGCTGCAGGCTGCCGTCCTTCGGCTCGGGCGCCGTGAACTCTGTGAGCAGGACCTGGGATATGAGGTGCTGCCGCGATGTCTGCTGTGCTGTTCCCACACGCCGGATTCTGCCAAGGGCCCCTCGCCACCCGCTCAGAGTTTCCCGGCTGCCGATCCGCAGGGTCACCGGTCAGTGCAGCCGGACCACGGTGACGACCGAGTGCCGGGTCGTGCCCGCCACGACCTCCACCACCACGTCACCGGCGGCGGGGGTGTAGGTGTCGCCGGCCTTCGTGGACGCCCGCCCGGCCTGGGGGACCAGGTGCGGGCCGACGGTCGACGCCGACATGGGCTAGTCGAGGACCAAGCGCAGTGTCCCGTTGTGAGTAGACGCACTCGTCCAGGGACGGGTGTTCAAGTGGTTACGCACAGCTGTCGTCATGTGCTAGTTGTGGGATCTTGGTTGTCAGCACGGGGGAGGAAGTCGGGTGGCGGAGTCCGGAGTGCGGCGGGCGTCGCGCGCACAGGACGCGGTGCGGCTGCTCTTCCTGTTGGATCACTGCGGCGCGCCGCACGGTGATGACCAGGCCGGGCAGGAGCCGCAGGGAGCGGTTGCGGTGATCCGGGGGCAGAAGCGGCTGCAGGCGTTGGATTTTTGGCTGCGGAATCCCGATTACCTGGCTGATGAGTTGCTCAACCAGGTCGAGGCAGGCAACGTCGACGACACTGCGGGGGCGCTAGAGCGAGCTGGTGCTCTTCTGGAGGGGGATGAACCAGAGATCTCCCGCTATCCGATGCTGCGCTGGCGGTTCGGCGCCTGGGAGGCACTGGACGATGCCTTGGGCCTTTTGTACGCGCACGGCCTGATTGACATCGTGGCGGTGGGGGAGCCACCGGTGAAGGTGGACCGGTGGGACTACTACCTGCTGCCCGCTGGCCGGGACCTAGCGGGGGAACTGCGGACTACTGCCTCGGACCTGGCCTGGTACGACGAACGCGCGGCGATCGTGCTGGCGGTGGCGGGGCAGAGCAGCGGCAGCCAGCTGAAGGCCCTGCAGTACGCGCAGGCGGAGTACGAGCGCACGGTGTGGAAGGCCAGCATCAGCGGTATCACCGACCGCGTGCGGCAGCGGCTTGCGCAGATCACGGAGCAGAGGGCGGGAGCAAGCCGATGAGCGACTTTGTGGAGACGGTAGCCCGCCGGGCAGGTATCGAGGCAGGGCTGGCAGGAGAGATCCTGGCCCGGCACGGAGTGCGCGAGAGCGGCATCCTGCCCCGTCCGCGTCAGCTGCTAGTTAAACGCCTGGCCTTCACGGGTGAAAAGAGCGGCAAGTCCACCGGCACGGTGGACTTCTCCTGGGACCTGGGACCCGGCCTGTGGGGCGTGACGGCGGACAACCTGCGAGGCAAGAGCAGCATTCTGGAGATCATCTGGTGGTGCCTGCGCGGCTCGGACGCTCTGCAGGCCGACGTGCGCCACTGGATCCACCACGTACGCCTGGACGCCCAGATCGATAACGAACCGTTCACGGTAGGCGTCGACACCACCGGCAGCCAGCTCACCGGCACCCTGACCGTGGGCATCCAGGAGCACGCCACGCAGTTCGCGGGCGAGGCCGAATTCGCCTCCGTGATGGACGCGTTCATGATGGACAGGCTCGGCTTGGAGTTCCTGCGCGGCTGGCGCAAGGACGCCACTGCGGACACGACGGACCAGGCCACGGCAGGCAGCGCCGACGGCCAGGTGGTGGTCACATCCTGGCCGGCCTTCAGCCACGCTCTTCTGTGCCGCAACCGCGAGAGCGACGCCCTGCTGGGGCAGACCGCTGGCGGCGGCACGATGGTGAGCCTTCTGCAGATGTTCGTCGGTCTGCCCTGGACGGCCACCCGCCGCGACGCCAATGCAGCCCTGGGGCTGGTGCAGCAGTCCTTGCGAGGACAGCGTCGGCGCGCGCAGCAGGACCTGGCAGCCCGCAGCGCCTCTGTGCAAGAACTCCGAGACCAGCTGGCTCAAGCCCGGCAGGCGGCAGCGCAGGCCGAAGCTGGCCCCACCATTCAAGAGGCGGCCGAGGCCGTGGAGCGGGCCGGTGCCCGACTGGCCGAACTGACCACCCAGCACGCTCACGCGGTGCAGCAGATGCACCAAAGTCAGCAAGCCGAGCAGGAACTCCACGAAACGTTGGTCCTTGATCAGAGCCGACTGCGGGACCTGCGTGAGACCGCGGCTGCCCAGCGTTTCTTCGGGGCTCTGAAACCCACCTGCTGCCCGCGCTGCTCCACCGCACTGGACCAGCTGCCCCACGCGGACCTCGACGAGGCACATTGCCGCATCTGCGGCTCCGCCCCCACAGAAGTCCCCGTCGATCCGTCGGCAGCCGATGAACTCGCCGCCTGCATCCAGACCCTCAAAGAGGCCCACACCGCAGCGAAGAAATCAGCCCGACAGGCCGCCCAAGCCGTCACCGCATCCGAGGCCGGCCTGGCCCAGGCCCGCACTGATCTCGCCGCAGCCCAGACAGCCATGCCCAGCGAGTCTTCTCTGCGCGCCCATCTTGAGGTCGCCCGTGTCGAGGGTGCCCTCGCAGAGCGCCAAGCCGCCGAACGCCGCGCCGAGCAGCCTGATCGGAAGTCACCGGAAGAAAGCGTCCTGGAGGCAGCTGCCAAGGAAGCCGACAAACGCGCGAAGAAGGCCTCAGACCAGCTCTTGGGCACCCTGAGTGCGGAGATCTGCCAACTGGCGATCCGGCTGGGGATGAAAGAGCTCCAAGCCGTCAAACTACTGGGCAACGGCACGCTTCAGATCGCCAAGGGCGACAGCAAGACCACCTTCACCGCCGTCACCCCCGGTGAGCATGTACGGCTACGCATCGCCACTCTCCTCGCCCTCTTGCGCGTCGGCAAGGAAACCGGCGTCGGCCGCCACCCGGGACTGCTCTTGCTCGACTCCGCCGGCGCACAGGAAACCATCGACGTCGACCTGGCCGAAGTCCTCAGCCAGCTCAAGGACATCTGCGAGGAGACCTCCGGCCTCCAAGTCATCACCGCCACCGCCAAACGCGACCTGGCCACCACGGTCATCCCCGCCGACCGCCTGAAAGCCGCAGGCCCGGGTGAGCCCGTATGGTGACCGGCCCGTTAAGGTGACCGACCGTCCTTCGCCGCCTGTCCCATCGAGAAAGGCCACCCGCCGTGACCCCACTCGAGACGCTCCTCGCCCAGGACGGCGATCCACCCACCCTCACCGACCTTGGCGGTGAGGACACCTTCTGGCAGCAGGCCGACACCCTGGCCGCCTCCCCGCTGTGGTTCCGCGCCGCCGAAACCCTCCTTGCCGAATGGGACACCCTCCACCACCCCGACAAGGCCGCCGACTTCATCACCCGCGCTCTCACCACAGCCACCAGCCCCGCGGCTGCTGACGACCTCCTCGACCAGCTCGTCGAACACCCCGGCTACCTCCAGCGCGCGAGCTCCCAGCTCAACACCCTCGCCCTCGAACGCAGCCGCCACCACACCACCCCCATGGAAGCCGAACTCGCCGGCCTCTTCCTCGAAGCCGCTCTCCGCCTCGCCCTGCCGGGAACCACCCGCCGCTACGGACTCCTCGACCGCCTCGTCGACCCCGGCGCCACCAGGGCCCCTGCCGCCTACGCCCGCCGCGTCGTCCGCGCCCTGGGCACCGCCTACGAACACTGGCGGGACAGCGACCTGCTCGCCGCGCTGCAGCACTTCACCCAGACCGCGGTCCACGGCGACGCCGCCTACGAGCTCGCCATGTGCCACCTTGCCGACGCCGCCAACGCCCCCGACCGCCCCACCCTCCTTGCGGCATTCACCACGGCCCGCAGCTTCCTTCAACAGGCCATCGACGCCGACGAAGACCGTCCCGACGCCGCCGCCTACCTTGCCGCGCTCGACGCTGTCCTTGCCTTCGACACCGGCGACACCACTACCCTCACCACAGCCACCTGCCAGCTGCGCCGCTCACTGACCGAGCACGCCATGTGGCTGACCGGCACTCGCACCCACTGGCGCGCCGGCCGCTACGACACCGAAGCGGCCTGGTACACCCTCAGCCTCGACCTCGAACACGCTGACGCTCACCTCGACCAGCGGCTGACGATATGGCCCAACCAGACCATCCAGCACATCCTTGCCACCTATACCGCACATCGCAGCGTCCGCCTCCAGCCAGCCGACGCCGCCCCCGGCCTGCAAGTCCTGGTCGCCCCGCGCATCGAAGACGCCTTCGCCAACCGCCAAGGCTTGCTGCTGCACCTACGCGGCTTGGTCGCCGACGCTCCCGACGACTGGGACGCCAATGCCGCCCACCAACTTCTCCAAGCCATTGACGACCGCCTACAAGCCGACGCCCCCCAGGCGCAGTCAGAAGGCCCGGGAAAAGCCGCGGCGGCGGCCTCCTACCCGGAACTGGCCGCCGAACTCGGTAGCCAGCTCCTCGCCAGCCTGCCCGCACACATGCTCACCAGCCTCCAGGCTGGCCACGCAGACTGGGAAGCCACCCTGATCAGCAGGCTGCCGATCGCCCAGCAGCACATTTACAACGACATCATCGCCGTATTGAAGGGCTGCGACGATTTCCAGCACCCCACTGTCCGGCAGTATTTCGCCCACCTGATCGTCCAGACCATCCGCTTCCTGCACAGCAGGACCAATCGCGCCCGAGCCCACCACACACCTCGCTTCGCGTACCTCTTCGCCCCCAAGCCTGGCGAAAAGCTTCCCCTGGAGGAGACAGTCCAGGAGGACCTCCACGACTACCTCTACGGCAACCTGGAGGACGTCGACATCGAAGTCACCGACCGCAGCGGAGGCCGCGCCGATATCGAAGTCCGTTTCCCCGGCTTCTCTACCGTCATCGAATGCAAGCGCACAAAGGGCAAAACAACGCGCAAGGGGCTACGGCGCTACCTCGGCCAAACGGTCGCCTACCAGGCCGGCGGCATCACCTTGGGCATGCTGGTCGTCCTCGACCTGACACCCAAACCGAGCTGGATCCCCAACATCCGCGACGACATGTGGGCAGAGCACATCCCCTCGCCCGTCCCAGAACAACGAGACCGATGGGCCGTCGTCGTCCGTGTCCCCGGAAACCGGACCTCTCCGTACGACATGACTACGCCAGCCATGCCCTAGAGGAGATCGTCGCGTCCTGGACGCCACGAAGCAGTCCGCCCATGAGGGGCTGTAGTTGGCTACGCCGTGATCCCCTGCCAAAAAGCGCTGCCGGTGCGGCGGTTGGCCTGCGACCATCGGGCAAGAGTTCAACCAGGCGAGGAACGATGGCTAACTTCCAATTCGGTATGAACGACTACAGCGTCGACGTCCAGGCGCAGCACAACGTGACCTTCACCCAGGGCTGGGACGTACACCGTCTCGCCCTGACCTTCGACGTGACCGCCCGCGGCAACTACACCGTGGACGCGCCCTTCCTTGCCTCCGGCGACCTCTGGGTACACGAGATGCCGAACCCCGCCAGCTACATCGGCAGCGTCCACGCCCCGAGGGGCCCCGTGGGGCTGAAGCCATTCAAGATGCAGCTCACGCTGGAGACGACCGTGACGGACCGGCAGCTTCGCGGCCTGGAGAAGCTGCGCGCGGGTGCCGACCTGGTCCTGCGCGCCCAACTCAGCTTGACTGCCCTGGCAGAGACGAAGCACTGGCCCGTCGCCCAGGACCAGGAGATCATCCGTATCCCGCACGCGACGTGGAGCAACGCCCTCACCCAGCTCGATGCCGGCGCGTTCGTCGACGTGCTCATCCCGGTCACCACCGTGGAGGCCCGGGCCACCGGCGCACGACGGATCCGCGAAGCGAAGAGAGCGGTCCGCGACGGCCGGTACGAGTACGCCGTGACCCTCGCCCGCGCAGCCCTCGATCCCGTACGGGAGGCCTGCAACACCCAAAAGGTCCACGACCAGGCGGCGAAGAAGAAGGCTGCGGAGCGGGACCAGGAGGAGCGCTGGGCGGTACTCATCCAGAGCGCCTTCGCCTTGTTCAGCGGTGCCCCGCACGACGACTCGGGCACGACCGAGAACTTCGTCTGGACCCGCGCCGACGCCGTTGCGGCAGTCGCCACCGCCGCTGGCCTGCTTGCCCGGCTTGAGGATCGCCCGTAGCGGGCCGACGGCCATGCAGGCTGCCGCCGGCCACGGCTCGGGTCGTCTGGCCGCTGTCAGCGCGACTGGATCCAGAGGCCGCCGTACGCGACGATGGCGCCGCCGACCGCGGTTGCGACCCCTCGGAGCAGATGCAGGCCGGCCTCATTGCGGAGCCGCCGGGCGCGCTTGGCCCACCTGGTCCTCGAGGACGGGAGGGGTTCCGGGTCCGGGCTGTTGCCCTTACGCTCGGGCTTGGACATGAGCTTCTCCTTCGTCGGGGATGTTCGGTCTTCTGCAGACGGCTCCCTGCCCACCAGGGGGCCGTCGCCGTTTCCGGCGACAGCCGTGCCGTTGTCCACCCGTTGAGATTTTCGAGGTCTCGTGGGGTGGACGAGGACCAACAAAAGCACCTCGAAACCTGCTCTGACCAGCGGAAACAGTGGATTGTCGAAAGAAGTCCATCTGTGTCAACGAGACGCCATTGCGGTTCTACTTGGGCCTTTGTGACCTCAACATGAGTAATCCCGGGGTGACCTGGGGTGTCATGCCGAGTCTTCGTGAGGAATCACGTGCCGAACTGAGTTGAAGAGTGCGAGAGTTGGCGGATGCCACAGATGCTGCGGATGCCCAGCAAAGCCGACCTGCCTGATGGGACCAGGCGCGACTTTGTAGCCGAGCTGTTCGTCCACTTCAAGGAAGCAGGGCGCCCTACACCCGCCCGCATCGCAGCGAAGACCAGCTCTATGCAGGATCCGCTTCCTGTAAGCCGGGAAACCATCCGTCGGCTCCTCAAGGGGCAGACGATCAGCACGTGGGAGCGAGTCGACGCGGTCCTGCGAGCCCTGTGCGAGATCGGTGGTCAGGACCCTGACCGCAGGCGCTGGTCGGAGTCGTCCGACTGGAACGACGATGGGGATCCGACCACCTGCAGGGAGCGCCTGCGCCAGTTGTTGAACGACGACATTGATGGCGTCGAACCGGAGAACGCCCCCGCTCCTGTCCCGCCGGCGCGATCCAACTCGGGGTGGGGCGCCCCTCGCACCCAGCCCACGCAGGATGATCCGTGGGCCACCACGCCCACGCCGGCCCCGACTACTCCAGCCAAGGGCGGCTACTCCGACGAACCGCCCTTCTAGACGCGTGCATGTGGCCGTCTGCTTGTGATCAGCCGTGTTGTCCTGACGGGGAAGCGGCGGGGTGTCTGCGACGGCTCCTGCCACCTGGGGCCTCATTGGACACGCTGCCGTCGCGCCGCCAGGCGAAGGGACCAGGCGAAGTACAGTCCGCTGCGCAGTGTGACCCGCAGCAGCCAGGCCACCCGGGTACGCAGAGGCTGTTTGCCGAGGTCGACCCACTCTGCCATCCACTCTTCGGGCCAGCGGTCACGGGCGTTCGCGGGCAGGAGGCGGGAGAGTGCTTCGAACAGAGGCCGTGCCCGTTGTAGGCGCCGGTCAGCACAGTCGTCCATGTCGCTCGCGGGTTCATCCCTGACGGCGTCAGCGGATTCCTGGGGAGGGGGTGGTATTTGCCCGAGCCCGCGTCGGATGCCCGAGGGGCCACCTCGCACGATGTCCCGCGCAGAGTCACTGCTGTTGGTACTGGGAGTTGCACGGCCTTGTCCGACGCGTTCCACCCAGTAGAGCTGCCGATGGCCGCGTTCATCGAGATCTTCGCTGATCTTTTGGGCTTCGTCGCGGGTGGCATACCTGCCGACCCGGTACCGGTTGCCGTTGTCGTCCTGGCGGATCACTAACCAGGGGAGCGTGAGCGTTTCGCTGACCCCATTGTCGGCGCCGTGCATAACGCAGCCTCAACTCCCCAGACCATCAGCAGGGCGAAGGCGGGCAGAGGTGGCGCCCCCCTGGTAGGCGGCGGCGAGAGCGACGCGGGCGGACTCGGCACCGCTTGGAGCGAAGCGGTAGTAGCGGCGGCGGGGCCGGGGCGGATCGGTCTTCTCGATCTCGTTCTGGTCTTCCCAGAAGGACTCAAGCCAGCCTGTGTTCTCGAGGCGGGCGAGGATCGGATGGATGGTGCCAGTGGGAAGGCCTGCTGCTTGGGAGAGTTCCAGACCGTAACGGGCCTCGGCAGGGCTCTCCAGCAGGGTCCGCAGCACCAGTTGTGTCTGGAGCGTCATGCGCGGCGTCTTTGCCATGCCAGAACTCTAGTATGGGATTCACCTGCACAACAGCGGAATGCGGCATCTGCCTCAGGCAGATGCCGCACCTCGAACTGTCGCTACCTACGCCCAGCGCATCCCGATCGCGGACAGCTGCTCGCGTCGGTCTTCCGGCAGCGTTGCCGCACGGGAGCGCTGGTTGCCGATCCATGCCCCGAGACGGAACTGCAGTTCCCATCCCTCACCCGAGAGCACGGTCTCCACGTGCTTGCGGGGGACGTTCAGATGGCCCTCACGCTCGTAGAACTGCTTCGCGGCTGCCAGGTTGGCGGCCCACTTGTCGGCCTGCGTACGGCGCGGCTTGGGCTTCTCGTCCTCGGTGGCGGGTGTGATCCCGAGGACCTGCTCCAGCATCCACTGCTGCACGGCGGTGAGCTTGTCCCAGCCCAGCCGTTGGGCACGCACCCACCGCCCGAGGTCTTCGCCCTGGCGCAGGACGTCACCCGGCTCGGTCGGCAGCGCCCCGCCTTCGTCCAGGTGCAGCCGGGTGAGGTGGAAAGCCCGCTGCCACTCCACCGGCCAGGTGGGGCACCACGAGGCGTCGATCTCCTCCAGCTGCTCGCGCCTGTCCTCCGACAGTGCGCCGGCCACCGATCCCACCGGCAGGCCCTCGGCACGCCGCTGCTCGATGTCCATCGCCTTGCGGGCGGCGGCCCGGGCGTTCTTGAGCCAGATGCCCACCCTGGCGCCCTGGTAGGTGGCGTCCAGCGGGGCCAGGAGGTGCCCGTTCTCGGCAGCCCAGCCTCGGGCGGCGGCCAGGCCTTCCTCCCACGCGACGTCGAAGTGCGACCACACCATGCCGAGCTTCTCCAGCTGCTGGACGCGGTCCTCGTCCATGTCCCCGCGGGCGTAGAAGCGGCGGGCGTCGGCGATCCACTGCCCCAGCGGGAAGTTGGCCAGCGAGGCCGGCCACCCCTCAGCCTGAGCCTCCTCACCCGCAGGCACCCGGTACGTGAACGGCACCTTCAGGTCGCCGACCTCCCGCGCGTACAGCACGGCGGCCTCGATGCCGCGCCGCCAGTGCTCGTGCTCGGGGTTGAGGACCCGCAGGTTGATGAACGCGGCCAGCGCGGCCGGGTCACGCGGCGTGGAGAACTTCAGCAACGCCTTCGCCGACGCGGACGGCCCACCGTCCCCGCCCCCGCTCTTCTCCTTGCTCTTGGCGTCCTTCTGGACGGGCTTGTAGCGGCTCGGGGCCTGCTGTTGGGCCAACTGCTCCACGATGCGGGTGTCGTGCGCCCTGAGCGCCTCCAGCAGCTTCGCCAGCCCGCCGAACGCCCTGCTGGTGAGCATGTTGTCCGCCGTCTCCCCGGGAGCCAGCAGCACCGGCACCACGAGGGAGGCCATCTTGCCCTCGCCGGGCTGCATCCGCAGCGCGCGCCCCACGGCCTGGACTAGGTCGGGCATCGAGCCGCGCACGTCCGCGAAGTACACGGAGTCACAGTTGCGGGTGTCGACGCCCTCGCCCAACACCTTCACCGAGCTGAGGAACGCCTTCTCCACCACCGTGCCGTCCGCCGCGATCAGGGAGGAGAACTCCCCGAGCACGCGCCGGCGGTGGAGCGCCTTGTGATCGCCGCACAGCCAGTCCGCCCACACTGTCGTCGGGTACAGCTCCGGATCGGCGGCGTGCAGCTGCGCCGCGACGTCCGGGACCCCGGCCGAGAAGGCTTCGGCCTCCTTGATGACGTGGTGGAACACCAGCGTGCGCTTGAAGGCTTCCTCGGCTGACGCCTTCACCAGTGCCGTCTGGAGAGCGGCGAGCCGGGCCCCGCGCATCTCGTCCGACCGTCCCTCGGCACCCAGCAGCAGCGCGGCCTGGAACTGCGTGTCGGTGATGTCCACACACACCACCTGGTACGGCGCACAGATCCCCCGGTCGATCGCCTCCGACAGCGTCAGGGTGAAACACCGGCTGCCGAACGGCCCGTCCGGGTCATCCGACATGCTCGCCACCAGCTCACCCGGCGCACCGCCCTGCTCCTGGTCCTCGTCCAGCTGCCACAGCCGGGGCGTGGCCGTCATGTACAGCCGCCGCAGCGACGGGATGCGGGTGTTGTCGTGAACGACCGCCCACGGCTTGCCGATCCGGCCTGACGTCCTGTGCGCCTCATCGACCACGATCAGGTCCCACGCCGAAAGGCCGGCGGTGTGCGCCCGCTCCAGCGTGCCCAGACCGAGGCTGGCGTACGTGGCGTACACGGTGACCTTCTCCAGGCCCCTCGTCCACTCCACCAGCTCGTCCACGTCCGTGGTGTTGGGAAAGGACACCTCCTCACCCCGCAGGGACGAGACCCCGATCATCGGGCCCCGGCGGCCTCCCTCACGCCACGCAGACTCGGTCTGGGCGAGCAGATCCAGAGAGGGCACGAGGACCAGCACACGGCCCGCGTGGAGCTCTTCCGCGCTCCGGACCGCCACCCGGGTCTTCCCGGACCCGGTCGCCATGATCACCTGTGTCCGCAGACCCCTCTCCGGCACCAGCGATCTTGCAGGGAGTTCGAGGGCACGGAGGACCGCGTCAATGGCTTCTCGCTGGGCGGCCTCGCGCTGATCTGCGCGGTTCGTGGTCGACATTCCTGTCTGCTTTCTCCTGGGTGATGCCCGGTCGGTTCGAGTGAGAGGAAACGGGAAACCTGCACGTAGAAGCGCCACAAGGGCTACGGTGGGAGTGGCTCGGGCGGTTGGCTACTCTGCCTCACCGAAGCACTCGCAAGGGTCCTAAGTGGATCTCGATAAGCCTCCGAGCGTTCCAAGGGTGGTGCGCTTTGAGTCCAGAGTCTATCTCGTGGTTCAAAATGAAGCAGCAGCAAGGGAGAAAATCCCTCGAACGTGGCGCGATCCTGTTAGTCTGGCCCTACCGGAGCCGGAAAGCAGCCTGACGGGAGCTCACGCGATCGTGGTTTCAAGTCCAATCCCAGCCCAGCGTTTCCATGCCGCTCTGACTCTCCGTCACCCCCACCGAATCCCCCGATTCGGCCCGCGCCACTCGTTCCGATCCCCGCCTCCCCTCTCACTGCTGCCGCTTCTCCCCTCGGTTCCCCTACAGGCGGGGAGGGTTGGGGCTGGAGCGGAGCGGAGGCCCCGGATCGGGCGGGAGTGAGGGCGGCCGCTGCGCGGCCGCTGGCGCGTGGCGCGCAGC
>NZ_JBSGBN010000140.1:0-26815 GCF_053601275.1 Streptomyces sp. NPDC004752
TCTTTCCATTCAGGACGCTCTTCCGATCTCCCGGCCGGGCGGCTACGGCTACCCCCAGCCCGCCGGGCAGCGGCCCCCGGCCGCCCCGACGAGCGGCGGACGCACCCGCTACTGGATCGAGATCAACGGCACCCGCCATCAGATCTCCCGCCCGACGCTGGTGCTGGGCCGCAGCACCGAAGCCGACGTGCGGATCGACGACCCCGGCGTCTCCCGCCGGCACTGTGAGATCCGGACCGGAACGCCCTCGACGATCCAGGATCTCGGCTCCACCAACGGCATCGTGGTGGACGGGCAGCACACCACCCGCGCTACGCTCCGCGACGGCTCGCGGATCGTCGTGGGCAGCACCACCATCATTTACCGGCAAGCCGAAGGGTGAAGCGGGGGCAATGTCAGAGCTGACCCTCACGGTCATGCGGCTGGGTTTCCTGGCCGTACTGTGGCTGTTCGTGATCGTGGCCGTGCAGGTCATCCGCAGCGACCTGTTCGGTACGCGCGTCACCCAGCGCGGATCGCGTAGGGACGCCGGGCGCCCGCAGCAGGCCGCCCGGCAGCAGGCCGCGCCCCCGCAGCAGCGCGGCCAGCAGGGCGGCGGCCGGCAGCGGCGCAACGCCCCCACCAAGTTGGTCGTGACCGAGGGCACGCTGACCGGCACCACCGTCGCGCTGCAGGGCCAGACGATCACCCTGGGTCGCGCGCACGACTCCACGATCGTGCTGGACGACGACTACGCCTCCAGCCGCCATGCCAGGATCTACCCCGACCGCGACGGCCAGTGGATCGTCGAGGACCTCGGATCCACCAATGGCACCTACCTGGACCGGTCCCGGCTGACGACCCCCACACCGATCCCGCTGGGCGGGCCGATCCGCATCGGCAAGACCGTCATCGAGCTGCGGAAGTAGTGCTACATCATGAGTGAGCGCGAGCGGAGCGAGCACGTGACGGCGGACCGCAGGGCGGCCCCCGGTGCGCTCCCGACCGGAGGGTGGGCAGTGTGGCTCGACACGACCGGCTGTACCCGGAACAGCCGACAGGCGAGGTGCGCATGAGTCTGTCACTGCGCTTCGCCGCCGGATCGCACAAGGGCATGATCCGGGAGGGCAACGAGGACTCCGGTTACGCCGGTCCCCGGCTGCTCGCCATCGCCGACGGCATGGGCGGCCAGGCGGCCGGCGAAGTCGCCTCCTCCGAGGTGATCTCCACACTGGTCACGCTCGACGACGACGTGCCCGGCTCCGACATCCTCACCTCCCTCGGCGTCGCCGTGCAGCGCGCCAACGACCAGCTGCGCGCCCTGGTCGAGGAGGACCCGCAGCTGGAGGGCATGGGCACCACGCTCACCGCCCTGCTGTGGACCGGCCAGCGCCTCGGCCTCGTACACGTCGGCGACTCCCGCGCCTATCTGCTGCGCGACGGCGTCCTCACCCAGATCACCCAGGACCACACCTGGGTGCAGCGGCTCGTCGACGAGGGCCGGATCACCGAGGAGGAGGCGACCACCCACCCCCAGCGCTCGCTGCTCATGCGCGCGCTGGGCAGCGGCGACCACGTCGAACCCGACCTGTCCATCCGTGAGGTCCGGGCCGGCGACCGCTATCTGATCTGCTCCGACGGCCTGTCCGGCGTCGTCTCCCACCAGACGATGGAGGAGACCCTCGCCAGCTACCAGGGCCCGCAGGAGACCGTGCAGGAGCTGATCCAGCTCGCGCTGCGCGGCGGCGGCCCCGACAACATCACCGTCATCGTCGCCGACGTCCTCGACCTGGACACCGGCGACACCCTGGCCGGCCAGCTGTCCGACACCCCCGTGGTGGTCGGCGCGGTCGCCGAGAACCAGCACCACCTGCACGACAACGGGATCATGCAGACCCCGGCCGGGCGTGCCTCGCACCTCGGCCGCCAGGTGCCCGGCCAGGGCGGCGGCGAGTTCGGCCCGCCCGGCAGCGGCGACACCACCGGCTACACCCCGGCCGACGGCTTCGGCGACTACGGCGACGACGACTTCGTCAAGCCGCGCAAGAACCGCAGCTGGCTCAAGCGTTCCCTGTACGGCGGTCTCGCCCTGGCCGTCATCGGCGGCGGCCTGTACGGCGGTTACCGCTGGACGCAGACCCAGTACTACGTGGGCGTCAAGGGCGAGCACGTCGCGCTGTACCAGGGCATCAGCCAGGACCTGGCCTGGGTGTCACTGTCCACGGTGGAACAGGACCACCCCGAGATCGAACTCAAGTACCTGCCGCCCTACCAGCAGAAACAGGTCAAGGCCACGATCGCCGAGGGCGGCCTGAACGACGCCCGGTCGAAGGTCCAGGAAC
Source organism: Streptomyces sp. NPDC004752 (assembly GCF_053601275.1). Classification (NCBI taxonomy): domain Bacteria; kingdom Bacillati; phylum Actinomycetota; class Actinomycetes; order Kitasatosporales; family Streptomycetaceae; genus Streptomyces; species Streptomyces sp. NPDC004752. The sequence continues at coordinate 2,322 of NZ_JBSGBN010000140.1, forward strand.
TGGCCGTGCAGGCATCCGCCTGCGAGAAGGAGGCGCGGCGGCAGGCCGCCGACAGCGAGAGCAATGCCAAGACGGGCCAGGGCGAGGCCGGGGGCACCACGGGAACCACCCACGCCTCCTTCACGTCCAAGGTCTCGCCGACCCCCGACCCGTCGGCTTCCTCGGGGACGTCGTCGTCTCCCTCGAAGCCCCCGTCCACGACCTCGTCCGCGACCCCCAGCCCCGGCCCCACCCTCTCGGAGGATGAGCAGAAGGTCGTCTCGCTGTGCGGTAAGCAGTAGGCAAGCCGTGAGAGGCCCCGTCACACGATGAGCAGTACTTCCCACACGTCGACGCACCAGACGTCCACGATCGGCTCCATCGGCGCGCCGAGCCGACGCAACACCGAGCTCGCGCTGCTGGTGTTCGCCGTCGTCATCCCGGTGTTCGCCTACGCCAACGTGGGCCTGGCCATCAACGGCCGGGTGCCGCCGGGCCTGCTCAGCTACGGCTGCGGCCTCGGCCTGCTCGCGGGCGTCGGCCACCTGGCCGTACGGAAGTTCGCCCCGTACGCCGACCCGCTGCTGCTGCCGCTGGCCACGCTGCTCAACGGCCTCGGGCTCGTCGTCATCTGGCGGCTCGACCAGTCGAAGCTGCTCCAGTCGCTGCCCAACTATGTGACGGCGGCGCCCCGCCAGCTGCTGTACACCGCGATGGGCATCGCCCTGTGCATCGTCGTGCTGATCTTCCTCAAGGACCATCGCGTCCTGCAGCGCTACACCTACATCTCCATGTTCTGCGCGCTGATCCTGCTCCTGCTGCCGCTGGTGCCCGGCCTCGGGGCCAATATCTACGGCGCCAAGATCTGGATCAGGGTCCCCGGCCTCGGCTCCCTCCAGCCAGGTGAATTCGCGAAGATCGTCCTCGCCGTCTTCTTCGCCGGCTATCTGATGGTGAAGCGCGACGCCCTGGCCCTCGCGAGCCGGCGCTTCATGGGCCTGTATCTGCCGCGCGGCCGCGACCTCGGACCCATCCTGGTCGTCTGGGGGATCTCGATCCTCATCCTGGTCTTCGAGACCGACCTCGGCACCTCGCTGCTGTTCTTCGGAATGTTCGTCATCATGCTGTACGTCGCCACCGAGCGGACCAGCTGGATCGTCTTCGGTCTGCTGATGTCCGCGGCCGGCGCCGTCGGCGTGGCGAGCTTCGAACCGCACGTCCAGCAGCGCGTCCAGGCCTGGCTCAACCCGCTGGGGGAGTACAAGCTCAGCCAGCAGGGCGTGGTCGGCCACTCCGAGCAGTCCATGCAGGCGCTGTGGGCCTTCGGCTCCGGCGGCACCCTCGGCAGCGGCCTCGGCCAGGGCCACTCGGACCTCATCAAGTTCGCCGCCAACTCCGACTTCATCCTCGCCACCTTCGGCGAGGAACTGGGCCTGGCCGGCCTGATGGCGATCCTGCTGCTGTACGGCCTGATCGTGGAGCGCGGCGTACGCACCTCCCTCGCCGCCCGCGACCCCTTCGGCAAGCTGCTCGCCATCGGCCTCTCCGGTGCCTTCGCCCTCCAGGTGTTCGTCGTCGCGGGCGGCGTCATGGGCCTGATCCCGCTGACCGGTATGACGATGCCGTTCCTGGCGTACGGCGGTTCCTCCGTCATCGCCAACTGGGCCCTCATCGGCATCCTGATCCGGATCAGCGACACCGCGCGCCGCCCGGCCCCCGCCCCCGCAAGCAACCCCGACGCCGAGATGACCCAGGTGGTCCGCCCGTGAACAAGCCCCTGCGCCGGATCGCGATCTTCTGCGGACTCCTGGTCCTCACGCTGCTCATCCGGGACAACTGGCTCCAGTACGTCCAGGCCGACAGCCTGAAGAACGACAAGCTGAACCGCCGCGTCACCATCGCCCGCTACTCCACCCCGCGCGGCGACATCATCGTCGACGGCAACCCCATCACCGGGTCCACCGAGACCAGCACCAGCGGTCTGAACGACCTGAAGTACAAGCGCACCTACAAGGACGGCCCGATGTGGTCGCCGGTCACCGGGTTCGCCTCGCAGGCATTCGGGGCCAACCAGCTGGAGTCCATCGAGGACGGCATCCTCACCGGCAACGACGACCGGCTCTTCTTCCGCAACACCCTCGACATGGTCACGGGGAAGCCGAAGCAGGGCGGCAACGTCGTCACCACGCTCAACGGGGCCGCGCAGAAGGCCGCGTACAACGGTCTGAAGGCCCAGGGCGGCAAGGGCGCGGTGGTCGCCCTGGAACCGTCCACCGGCAAGATCCTGGCGCTGGCGTCCTACCCGTCGTACGACCCGTCGTCGTTCGCCGGGAACTCCACGGGCTCCGACTCCAAGGCGTGGACCGGGCTGCAGAAGAAGAACAACGCCGCCGACCCGATGCTGAACCGGGCGCTGCGCGAGACCTACCCGCCGGGCTCCACCTTCAAGGTGGTCACCGCGGCGGCGGCGCTGGAGAACGGGCTGTACAACTCGGCCGACGACAAGACCAACTCGCCGCTGCCGTGGATCATGCCGGGTACGACCACGCCGCTGCGCAACGAGGGCAACCTCCCCTGCAAGAACGCCACCATGCGCGAGGCGCTGCGGGTGTCCTGCAACACCGTCTTCGGCAAGATCGGCGCCGATCTCGGCAACGACAAGATGCTGGCGGAGGCGAAGAAGTTCGGCTTTGACGCCGAGCAGTTCACCCCGGTCCGCTCCAGCGCCTCCGTGTTCTCCGAGAACATGGACCAGTCGCAGACCGCGCAGTCCTCGATCGGCCAGTTCAACACGGCGGCCACCCCGCTCCAGATGGCCATGGTCGCCTCGGCGGTCGCCAACGACGGCAAGCTGATGAAGCCGTACATGGTCGACAAGCTCCAGTCCTCGAACCTGGACACCATCGCCCAGACCGACCCGGAGGAGCTGAGCCAGCCGCTGTCCTCCAAGAACGCGCAGATCCTGCAGTCGATGATGGAGACGGTCGTCAAGGACGGCACCGGCCAGAACGCGCAGATCGGCGGCGGGGTCACCGTGGGCGGCAAGACCGGTACCGCCCAGCACGGCCTGGGGAACAGCGAGAACCCCTATGCCTGGTTCATCTCGTATGCCAAGCTCAGCGACGGCAGCGCGCCGGTCGCGGTCGCCGTGGTCATCGAGGACGAGAACGCCAACCGCGACGACATCTCCGGCGGCGGACTCGCCGCGCCGATCGCGAAGAACGTGATGGAGGCGGTCATCAACGCCAAGCAGTGACTCCGCTCACGTCCCCTTCACATCGGTGCACGTTGCGATACCGGTCCTGTATCGGGTCACGGGCTTGGCCAGGTCACACCTTACGAGCCGGGTACGGTAGGCCCGGACGGCAGCCTCCGGCCGCACATACCGTGCCGGCCGGGACCGACGGAGAGGGCTGGTAAGTAGCTATGGAAGAGCCGCGTCGCCTCGGCGGCCGGTACGAGCTGGGCCAGGTGCTCGGCCGTGGTGGCATGGCGGAGGTCTACCTCGCCCATGACACCCGCCTCGGCCGCACCGTCGCTGTGAAGACGCTGCGCGCGGACCTCGCGCGTGATCCGTCCTTCCAGGCCCGGTTCCGCCGGGAGGCCCAGTCGGCCGCCTCGCTCAACCATCCCGCGATCGTCGCGGTCTACGACACGGGCGAGGACTACATCGACGGGGTCTCGATCCCGTACATCGTCATGGAGTACGTCGACGGCTCCACGCTCCGTGAACTGCTGCACAGCGGTCGCAAGCTGCTGCCGGAGCGGACGCTGGAGATGACCATCGGCATCCTCCAGGCACTGGAGTACTCGCACCGGGCCGGCATCGTCCACCGCGACATCAAGCCCGCCAACGTGATGCTGACCCGCAACGGTCAGGTCAAGGTCATGGACTTCGGCATCGCCCGCGCCATGGGCGACTCCGGCATGACGATGACGCAGACAGCGGCCGTCATCGGCACCGCCCAGTACCTGTCGCCGGAGCAGGCGAAGGGCGAGCAGGTGGACGCCCGCTCGGACCTGTACTCGACCGGGTGCCTGCTGTACGAGCTGTTGACGGTGCGGCCGCCCTTCGTCGGGGACTCCCCGGTGGCCGTGGCCTACCAGCACGTCCGGGAGGAACCGCAGCCGCCGAGCGTCTTCGACCCCGAGATCACGCCCGAGATGGACGCGATCGTACTGAAGGCGCTGGTCAAGGACCCCAACTACCGCTACCAGTCCGCCGACGAGATGCGCGCCGACATCGAGGCATGCCTCGACGGCCAGCCGGTCGCGGCGACGGCGGCGATGGGCGCGGTCGGCTACGGCGGCTACCCGGACGACCAGCCGACGACGGCACTGCGCCCGGACGCCGGGGCCGGCGCCACGACGATGCTGCCGCCGATGAACCCGGACGACGGCGGCTACGGCTACGACGACCGTCCCGACCGGCGCCGCCAGCAGAAGAAGAACAACACCTCGACCGTCCTCCTCGTGGTCGCGGGCATCCTGGTCCTGATCGGCGCGATCCTGATCGGGAAGTGGGCGATGAGCGGGAAGAACGCGGACGACGGCAAGGTCGACACGCCGAACTTCGTCGGAGAGACCCAGCAGCGCGCGCAGAGCATGGCGGAGAACGTCGGTCTGACCGTGACCACGTCCAAGAAGACCTGCGAGGACCAGCCCAAGGGCAAGGTCTGCTCCCAGGACCCGGACCCCGACACGAGGATCGACAAGGGCACCTCGGTCAGCCTGGTCGTCTCCACGGGCGCGCCGAAGGTCGCGGTGCCCAACGTCATCAACAAGGACATCGATACGGCCACGCAGCAGCTCGAAGACAAGGGCTTCAAGGTCAAGACAACAGAAACGGAGTCCCAGCAAACCGAGGGAACGGTGCTCAGCCAGAACCCCGACCCCGGTACGGAACTGGAGAAGGCATCCACGGTGACCCTTGAGGTCGCCAAGGCAGTGGCGAAGTCGACCGTGCCCGACGTCGTCGGCAGGACCTGCGACGAGGCCAAGGCCCAGATGACGGCCAGCAACCTGGTCGGCAACTGCGTCGAGACACCCACGACGGACGCCACCCAGGACGGCAAGGTCATCTCGACCAGCCCGCAGGCCGGCCAGCAGATGGACAAGAACTCGCAGGTGACGATCACCGTCGGCAAGCTCCAGCAGCAACAGAAGACGCCGGTGCCGGACGTCCGCCTCAACACGGTGGCACAGGCCAAGCAGACGCTGAACGCGGCCGGCTTCACCAACATCCAGTTCGCGCCGAACAGCGATCAGGGCGACAACGCGATCGTCACCGGTCAGAGCCCCAACGCGGGCGAACAGGTCGACGCCCCCGGCAGCACGCAGATCACGCTGACCACCGCGGGCGCCGGCGGCAACAACGGAGGCAACAACGGAGGCGGCGGACTCTTCGGCGGCCAACGCTGATCTGCCCGAGCCGCACGAAGAAAGCACACGAGTGCCGCACGAAGAAAGCACACGAGTAAGGGCTCCTGCCGGGAACACTTCCGGCAGGAGCCCTTACTTCTCGGACCGGTTCGGCCCGGTTCAACTCATTCGGCCCGGCTCGACCTCAGCGCAGTTCCTTCGGTGGGGTTCGTTTGTTGTCGACCTTGTCCACGCGGACCAGTTCGCCCCAGACCACATAGCGGTAGCGGCTCGTGTAGACCGGGGTGCAGGTCGTCAGGGTGATGTAGTGGCCCGGCTTCTTCCTGCCGGATTCCCTGGGGACCTTGTCGAGGACCTCGACGTTGTATTTCGAGGTCTCCGCAAGGACGGCGTAGGTCTTGTAGACGTACCACTCGTCCTTCGTCTCGAAGACGATCGGGTCGCCCTTCTTCACCCTGTCGATGTTGTGGAACTTGGCGCCGTGGCCGTCGCGGTGGGCGGCGAGGGTGAAGTTGCCCTCCTTGCCGGACATGGGGAGCGTGGCCTTGACGGGATCGGAGTAGTAGCCGGCCACCCCGTCGTTCAGGACCTGCGCCGAGGTGCCCTTCTCGACCAGCACCTCGCCGTTCTGCATCGCGGGCACATGCAGGAAGCCGATGCCGTCCTTGATGTCCAGCGCGCCGGGCCCGGTGTCCTCGGCCCAGTGGTCGCGGACCTTGTCGGACTGTCTGTTGGCGGCACGGTCGGCGATGACGTTCGTCCACCACAGCGAGTAGCCGACGAACAGGCCGAGCACCAGGCCCGCCGTGATGAGGAGTTCACCGAAGACGCTGATCGCGGTGGCGATCGGGCTCGCCCTGCGGCGCTCCGGTCCCGGCGCCGGGCTGGGCACGGACTGCTCTTCGATGTCGTCTGCGGTCGCTGACACTGTTCATCTGCCCTTACTGGACGAGTGCATCCGGCTTGCCCTTGCTGCGCGGCCGTTCCTCGACCATCTTGCCCCAGACGATCAACCGGTACTTGCTGGTGAACTCCGGTGTGCAGGTGGTCAGCGTGATGTAGCGACCCGGTGCGGTGATACCCGAGTCCTTCGGGATCGCGTCCAGCACGCCCGTGTTCGACGGCGACGTCACCGGCAGCATCGACGCCACCTTGTACACGAAGTACTCCTCCTGCGTCTCGACCACGACCGGGTCGCCGGACTTGAGCTTGTTGATGTACCTGAACGGTTCCCCGTGCGTGTTGCGGTGGCCCGCGAGCCCGAAGTTGCCCGTCTTGTCCGACGGCATGGCGGTCTTCAGCGGCTTCTGGCCGTAGTGCCCGACCATGCCCTTGTCGAGGACCTTCTTGTTGCTGACGCCCTCGGCGATCGGCACCACCACGTCCAGCTCGGGGATGTGCAGAAGGGCGAAGCCCTGCCCCGGCTCGAACTCGCCCGGCGCGCGCCTGCCGCTCGCCCAGTCCTGTTGCAGGTCGTCGGCCTCCTTGCCGGCCTCCGCATGCGCCCGCACGTTCGTCCACCACAGCTGGTAGGTGACGAACAGCAGCATCAGCACGCCGGTGGTGATGAACACCTCGCCTATCGCCCGGCTCGCGACGACGGCCGGGCCGGGCTTGCGCAGCCGCGCCCGCCGCCGGGCCTCGACCCGGGACAGCGGCGCCCCGGGCTCGCTCTCGTCGGCCAGGGGCTCACTCGCCCTGCCACCTCCACCGCCGCCTGCACCGCCGGCGCCATGACGCCCGCCACGCCGTTTGGCGGCCTTTCTGCGGGCCGCACGGCCGCCCGATGCGGGTCTGGTGACGGAGGAGCCGGAAGCGGCGCGAGAGGCGCGAGAGGGCGATCCAGCGGCGGTCGTGGATCCGTCGGCGGCCGGCGGCGGATCCGGGATCCGCAGGGCGACCGTCTCCTCGTCGATCGGGGGCAGGTACGGCGCCTCGTACGCCCCCTGGCCGGGTCTGTCCCCGAGCGCACCGGCAGCCCCGTACGACTCATCCTCGTACGAGGCGCCGCTCTCGCGCTCCGGGCGCAGCGCGGTCACGCCGTGGCCCTGCCCACCACCGGGGCGAGCCCCGCCGACCTCGCCACCGCACCCTGGTCCCCGCACTCCACCAGCCAGTTGGCCAGCATCCGGTGGCCGTGCTCGGTCAGCACCGACTCGGGGTGGAACTGCACGCCCTCGACGGGCAGTTCCCGGTGGCGCAGGCCCATGATGATGCCGTCGTGCGTGCGGGCCGTGACCTCCAGCTCCGGCGGGACGGTGGCCGGCTCGGCGGCCAGCGAGTGATAGCGGGTCGCCGTGAAGGGGGAGGGCAGCCCGGCGAAGACGCCCTTGCCCTCGTGCTCGACCGGCGAGGTCTTGCCGTGCAGCAGTTCGGGGGCGCGGTCCACGACACCGCCGTACGCCACCTGCATCGACTGCATGCCGAGGCAGACGCCGAAGACCGGGACCCCGGTGGCGGCGCAGTGGCGCACCATCTCGACGCAGACCCCGGCCTCTTCGGGGGTGCCGGGCCCCGGTGACAGCAGGACGCCGTCGAACCTGTCCTGGGCGTGGGCCGTCGACACCTCGTCGTTGCGCAGCACCTCGCACTCGGCGCCCAGCTGGTACAGGTACTGGACGAGATTGAAGACGAAGCTGTCGTAGTTGTCGACGACGAGAATCCGCGCACTCACTGGTTGTCCACCGTCACATCGTTGAAGGGCAGCAGCGGTTCGGCCCACGGAAAGACGTACTGGAACAGGATGTAGACCACGGCCAGGACCAGCACGAGTGAGATCAGTGCCCTCACCCACGCGTTGCCCGGCAGATGCCGCCAGATCCAGCCGTACATGCGGTCCCTTCCGTAGCGCCACGGCACCTGACTCACGCCGTACGGCACCAGACTAACGGCGCGGTGCCTTCGGTTTGCCTGCCTCCACAGGCTGTGTGGAATCGAGGTGCACCCGGACGATCAGCCGCTGACTGTGCCCCCGTTCCGGTTCGCACGTGGTCAGCGTCGGACAGCGGCCCGGACGCGTGCACCCGGACATACGCGGCACAGGGTCGATCACCTCAACGTCCGTCGGAACGGTTTTGCAGGACCCTTTGTCGATCCGATACGCGAACCAAGTGGTTCCGTCCGTCAGCCAATGGTCGACAGCTGTCAGTCGACGGGTTTCGCGTAGTGCAGATCCACCGTGCCCGAGTAACCCGGCAGAGTCACCGTGCCGTCGTCGGTGACCTTCCAGCCGAGGCCGTAGACGTTCACGTACACCATGTAGTTCTGGATGGCCGACGAGTCGGCGAGCGTCTTCTGCAGCCGCTCCGGGTCGCCGACCGCGGTGATCGTGTACGGCGGCGAGTAGACGCGGCCCTGGAGGATCAGCGTGTTGCCCACGCAGCGCACCGCGCTGGTGGAGATCAGCCGCTGGTCCATGACCTTGATGCCCTTGGCCCCGCCCTGCCACAGGGCGTTCACCACGGCTTGCAGGTCCTGCTGGTGGATGACCAGGTAGTCGGGCTGCGGCTCGGGGTAGCCGGGGAGCTTGGCGGTGGCGTTGGGCGGGGCGTCGTTGAGCGTCACCGTGACCGCCTTGCCGGTGAGCTTCTCGGTGCCCGTGCTCGCCTCCAGCCCGGACAGCTTCTCGTCCTGCGCCTTGCTGCTGCCGTCGTCGCGCTCGGCCAGCGCCTCGATCTCGTCGCGCGCGCCCGCGTTGGACTCGTCCAGCTCCTTGTTCTTGTGGCTGCGTTCCTGAATGAGGTCCGACAGCTTCAGCAAGGAGGCATCTGTGCGGATGTCGGTGCCCTTGGCCGTGTCGAAGCTGGTGAAGAAGATGAGCCCGGCGAGGGCGAAGACGCCCACCGTGAGGATCCGCACCGGCCGGAAGCGAGGCGTGCGGAAGCGAGGCGTGCGGACCGCCGGGGAACCCGTTGATCCCGTCCCGGGGGAGTCGGCAGAATTGCTCAACGTACCCTTATCTCCTTCGGCGCCGCGGAAGCACTACGCTAACGGACGCCCGGGGGAGCGCTCAGTGTCCCCTTGTACGCTGCCCGGAGCCCGATCCAGTTACCTGCGCGGCCACGCAGCGCATCGACAGGAGAGACCCTCGTGCCGAAGTCACGTATCCGCAAGAAGGCCGACTACACGCCGCCGCCCGCGAAGCAGGCGACCGCTATCAAGCTGAACAGCCGCGGCTGGGTAGCGCCCGTGATGCTGGCCATGTTCCTCATCGGTCTGGCCTGGATCGTGGTCTTCTACGTGACCGACGGCTCACTGCCCGTCGACTCCCTGGACAACTGGAACATCGTGGTCGGTTTCGGCTTCATCGCGGCCGGGTTCGGCGTCTCCACCCAGTGGAAGTAGCAGCCGCTTTCCGGTGAACACAGCTCTACCCAGGACTATCCGCTGAGTTATCCACAGACCTGGGGTCGTTTCCACATCCCCCTGGGGAAAAGACGACGATCTGTGGATAACTCATCGAGTGTTGACGCCGGTGTGACTGGCCTACCGGCCACCGCAAACCTGTTCGTCCCCTGCCCGACCTGGGAAAACACGCCTGAGCGACAAGGGGCACAGCTGTTCCCCCACACTGTGCACAAGATCCGGCACACACTGTGGACAACGGTTCGGTATCGGCTGGAGGGACTGGAGGGAAGGGTCCCGGTCAGATCAGCTGGTTCGTTCTGATCACGGTCATGACCACAACCACCACCAGCACCAGGGCGCAGGTGCCGTACTGGATCAGGGCCCGCTTCTCCCGTGGGGCGTGGACCATGGCGTAACCGGTGATGACGCCGGCGACCAGCCCGCCGATGTGCGCCTGCCAGGCGATGTTGAAGCCCGGGTTGAAGGTGATGATCAGGTTGACCACCAGCAGCGCGAGGACCGGGCGCATGTCGTAGTTGAGCCGGCGCAGCAGCACGGCCGTGGCGCCGAACAGCCCGAAGATCGCTCCGGAGGCACCCAGCGAGGGCTGGTTGGGCGCGGCGAGGAGATAGCTGAGCGCGCTGCCGGCCAGCCCGGAGACGAAGTAGAGCGCCAGATAACGGGCCCGGCCGAGGGCCGCCTCCAGGGGGCCGCCGATCCACCACAGGCTGAGCATGTTGAACAGGATGTGGATGAAGCTGCCGTGCAGGAACATCGCGGTCAGCAGGCGGTAGTACTGGCCTTCCGCGATGCCCTCGGCCGAGCCGAGGAGCGGGATGTACGCATGACCGATCAACTCGAACCGGTTGGTGAAGCGGTCGCCGACGGCCTGCTGGACCAGGAAGCAGGCCAGGTTGAGGCCGATCAGCACCTTGGTGAGCAGCCGGGGATCGGCCGTGATGGTGCCGCCCGCGAGGGTACGGGGCTGGGCCGCGGCCGGGGGGTGTCCGGTGCCGGAGCCGCCGCGGACGCAGTCGGGACACTGGAAGCCCACAGACGCGCTGACCATGCACTCCGGGCAGATCGGGCGCTCACAGCGGGTGCAGCGGATGCCGGTCTCGCGGTCCGGGTGCCGGTAGCACACGGGCAGGCTCTGGGCGTCCTGCGCGCGGCCTGTGGCCTGGTCCATGGGGTCCCCTCGGTCGGTCCTGGGCAATACACCGCCCCGCCCATCCTTACGGACGAGCGGGGCGTTTGGTTCCCTGCGGGAGGAACCGCGGCACTGCCGGGCGGGGCGGCTCAGCCCTCGCGCTTCTCGATGACGACCGACTCAAGAACGACGTCGTTGACCGGCCGGTCGTTCGGCCGGCTCGTCGGCACACCGGCGATGGCGTCCACGACCTTCTGGCTGGCCGTGTCGGTGACCTCGCCGAAGATGGTGTGCTTGCGGTTCAGCCAGGTGGTCGGGCCGACCGTGATGAAGAACTGCGAGCCGTTGGTGTTCGGGCCGGCGTTGGCCATGGCGAGCAGGTACGGCTTGTTGAAGGACAGATCCGGGTGGAACTCGTCCTCGAACTCGTAGCCGGGGCCGCCGATGCCGGTGCCCAGCGGGTCGCCGCCCTGGATCATGAAGCCGCCGATGACCCGGTGGAAGATCGTGCCGTCGTAGAGCTTGTCCTGGCTCGTCACGCCGGTCTCCGGGTGCTTCCACGCCCGCTCGCCCTGAGCGAGTTCGACGAAGTTCTTGACCGTCTTGGGCGTGTGGTTCGGAAAGAGCCGGACCTCGATGTCGCCGTGGTTGGTCTTCAGGGTGGCGTAAAGCTGCTCGGCCACGATCTGCCTTCCGTTGTCTGCGTGTGACTCCTCCGATCCTCGCACGGCGTGCCCCCTGCGTCGCCCGACGGCTGCGGGCGGGTCTGCATCTGCACGAATCGCTTGCGAAAAACCGGTCGGGTCCCCTCGGGCCGGAAGCGCGGGGCGGCGATCCATGGCATTGTCGACGTCAGGCCCCTGTTGACCAGAATCCGCGATTCGCCCGCTCTTGCTCTTGATCGAGTGGAACGGCACCCGTATGCCCGCCCCGCATGCCGCGCGGCGCGCGGGCAGGCATGATCCTGAAAAGGGTGGAAAGTCGAAATACCGTACGCCACCGAGGAGGAGGATCCCGTGACCCGCATCGACAGCGTGCGCGCCGCGACCGGCTCGGCGAAGGACAGCGTGCTGCACGCCGCGGAAGTGGTGGCGCCCTACGCCGACACGGCCAAGGAGCGTGCCGCGTACTACGCACAAGAGGCACGCGTACGGCTCGCGCCCATGGTGTCGCAGGCCACCGAACAGGCCCGCGTCCACTATGACGCCCGGCTTGCTCCGCGCCTGGAACATGCGCGCTCCCACGTGCCACCGAAGGTGGACCAGGCGGCGCACGACGCGGCCGTCCGTACCCGTAGGGCGGCCCGGCAGGCCGCCGCATACTCGCGGCCGAGGATCGAGCAGGCCGTCGCGGCGGCGGGACCGGTCCGTGACGAGGCCGCCGCTCGGAGTGCCGCCGCGCTGGCCGCGCTGCGCGGCCAGGTCACTCCCAAGGAGATCCAGAAGCTGGTCCGCAAGCATGAGCGGCGGGCGAAGGCCGGCCGGGTGGCGAAGGTGCTGGCCGTGGTCGGCGTGCTGGCCGGTGGCGCCTTCGCCGCCTGGAAGTGGTGGGACAAGCAGACCAACCCCGACTGGTTGGTCGAGCCACCCGCCGCGACCGATGCCCCCGAGCCGAACCGGCTGGGTTCGGTGGACGGCAGCCCCGACGCCTCGGCCCTCGACCCCGAGGTACAGGCCAAGGAGGCCGAGGATCGGGCCGCCAGGGACGACGACCAGCGCTGACGTCCGGCGTCCGTCGGACCTCCGTGGGGCGGGAGACGGGCATCCGTCGAACCCCCGTAGGACAGGAGACGGGCAGCCCTTCACCCCCGTGGGGCGGGAGCGTCCGGGCCTCCCGCCCCACGCCCGTGTTTCACGTGAAACATCCGAGGGGGGCGCTCAGGCCCGTCGGCGGGTGTCCTCCAGATAGTGCAGTACGGCGGCCACTCGCCGGTCGACCCGGTCGGTGGGGGCGAGATCCAGCTTCGCGAAGATGCTGCGGATGTGCTTGTGGACCGCGCCCTCGGTGACGAAGAGCCGCTCGGCGATGGCGCCGTTGCCCAGCCCCTCGGCCATCAGGGCCAGCACCTCCCGCTCCCGGGGGCTGAGCCGCTCCAGCCGGGTGTCCTGACGGGAGCGGGTGAAGAGCTGGGCGACCACCTCGGGGTCGATGGCGGTGCCGCCTCCGGCCACCCGTCGGAGCGCCTCCAGGAACTCCTCGACCCGTCCGACCCGCTCCTTCAGCAGATAGCCGAGGCCGCCCACCCCACCGGTGAGCAGTTCGGTGGCGAAGGACTGCTCGACGTAGGCGGACAGCACGAGGACGGCCAGGTCGGGCCGTCTGTGGCGGGCCTCGACGGCCGCGCGAATGCCCTCGTCGGTGTGCGTGGGCGGCATCCGTACGTCGAGGATGGCGACGTCGGGCTTGTGCTGGTCGATGGCGTCCAGCACGCCGTCGGGGGTGTCCGCGGTGGCCACCACGTCGAGGGACTCCGCGCGCAGCAGCAGGGCGAGGCCCTCGCGCAGCAGCGGGTCATCCTCGGCTATCACGATCCGCATGTCACGATCCGTCTGTCACGATCCACAGGTCGCCGGCCGGTCGGCTCGGCCCACGACGCACCGCCCACACCTCGGGCGTCACTGCCCAGGTCGCGACGGTCCGTTGGCACGGTCCGCACCTCGTGATCGACAGGCGTGGGCCGACGGTCAGGATCCGGCGGGCAGGTCCATTTCGAGGACGGTGGGCCCGCCCGGCGGGCTGGCCACGGTGAGCGTACCGTCGTGCGCGGCGACGCGGCGCCGGATGCCGCTGAGTCCGGAACCCTCGTCCTCGTCCGCGCCGCCCCGGCCGTCGTCCTCGATCCGCAGGAACAGCCGTCCGCCGCGGCCGCGCACCGTCACGGCCGCCGACACGGCTCCGCTGTGCTTGGCGATATTGGTCAACGCCTCGGCCACGACGAAGTAGGCGGTGGCCTCCACGGACGCGGCGCAGCGCTGCGGCGCCTCGACGTCGATATGGCAGGGCACGGCGCAGTTCGCGGCGAGGCCGGACAGGGCACCGGCGAGCCCGCGGTCGGCGAGCACGGGCGGCAGGATGCTCCGGGAGACGGTGCGCAGCTCCGCCAGTGCCTGCTCGGCGGCGGACTGCGCGCGCTCCAGCAGTTCCTCGGCGCCGGACGGGTCGCGGGCGACCATGCGGCGGGCGGCCCCGAGCAGCACGGTCACGGTGACGATCCGGTTCTGGGTGCCGTCGTGCAATGAGCGCTCGATGCGGCGCAGTTCGGTGGCGTGGGCGTCGAGCGCGGCGGCGCGGGTCGCGGTCAGTTCGGCGACGCGCAGGGAGAGGTCGGTGTCCGGGCCGACGGCGAGCAGGCTCCGGCCGGGCCGGGCCTGCAGCCGGGCCATGCCGGGCGTCAGGCCCAGGATGACGGCGACCCAGGCCAGGGCGAGGAGGGACACGGAGGCCGCCGCCGTCCAGGAGTGCGCGACCCCGAATCCCAGCGAGGTACTCGTCGCGTCGCTCGGAACGAACCGCCACCACAGCGGGAAGGCGGCGTCCCGCACGGTGGCGATGGGCAGCAGGAGCGCGAGCAGGCCCAGCAGCAGACCGAGGGTGGCGTGCCGGGCGAGCCAGCGCAGTTCGCGGTGCGTGGTGGGATCGGAGAGGGCGGCGCGCAGCCCGCCCGGGGGCGCGTCGGGGGCCACTACCTCGGGACCCCAGCGGCCAAGCCGTGCGCGTTCCCGGCGGGCCAGGCGGTGCAGCGCGCGCAGCGCACCGATGGCGAGGAGCAGTCCCACGCCGACCGGCGCGGTGACCGCGCTGAGCACGAGCCACAGCAGCACACCCAGCGCGAGCACCGCCGTGCCGAGGCCCCCGACGAGCTGTTTGAGCGCGGAGAACGCGGCCAGGACGGTCCGTACGACGACTTCTTTGGATTCCTTGGATTCCTTGGATTCCTTCGGTTCTTTCGGTTCTTTCGGTTCTTTCGGTTCCTTGGGTTCTTTGGGCCCGGTCCCGGTGGTGTTCCCCGGGGCCGCGTCGTCGCCGCCCGGCTCGGCTTCCGGTGTGGTGGTGCGGTCCGTTCTCATCCCTGCCTCCCCGCTCGCCGCCGACCCTACGACGGCGGCGGGACGGGCGGCTTGTTCGTGGGCGGAAAGTACAGCCTGCTGTACCTCCGACCGGGCGGCTCACGGGATCGGCCCAGAGGGCTCCGCTCCGTAGCGTCCTGGAGTGACGGAAGCCGACGAGCAAGTCCCCCCGGAGGAGCCCCGAATGCCGGACAACGACCCCTACCGCCTCACCCGGGCCCCCGCCCATGAGGGCGGCCCGCGCGCCGAGTCGGCCCGGGTCGGCCGCACCGTGCTGTGGCTGCTGCTGGTGCTGAGCGCCGCCGCCAACACGGTGACCTCGATGGCCGGTGCGGCCACCGTCGTGAGCCTGGCCTGCGGTCTGGGCACCGTGGCCTGTGTCATCGGCCTCGTCGTGCTGCGGCTGCGGGGCCGGCGATGACCACCGCCACCGGTCCGGCCGCCCGCGCCACGCAGGCCGCCCCCGCCATCGCGCTGGAGCACGTGACCAAGACGTACGACGGTGGCGTCCGCGCCCTCGACGACGTCTCGCTCACCGTCGGCCACGGCACCTTCCTCGCCGTGATGGGGCCGTCCGGCTCCGGCAAGAGCACCCTCATGCACTGTGCCGCCGGGCTGGACACCCCGACCACGGGCAGTGTCCGCATCGACGGCCATGAGATAGCCGGGCTGAACGAGACCCGCCGCACCGAACTGCGCCGTGACCGCGTCGGCTTCGTCTTCCAGGCGTACAACCTGATCCCCTCGCTGAGCATCGAGGACAACATCACGCTGCCGCTGCGGCTGGCCGGCCGACACCCCGACCGGGACTGGTTGCGGATCCTGGTCGAGCGGGTCGGGCTGGCCGACCGGCTCGGCCACCGCCCGGCCGAGCTGTCCGGCGGCCAGCAGCAGCGGGCCGCCGTGGTGCGGGCGCTCGCGGCCCGCCCGGCCGTCGTCTTCGCCGACGAGCCGACCGGGGCGCTGGATCTGCGCAGCGCCCACCAGGTGCTGGACCTGCTGCGCGACCTGGTGGACGAGCTGGGCCAGACCGTCGTGATGGTCACCCACGACCCGGCCGCCGCGGCCCGCGCGCACCGGGCGCTGGTGATGGCCGACGGCGGGGTCGTCGACGCCCTGGACGCCCCCACCGCACCCGAACTGGCCGACCGCCTCGTCACGTTGGGAGAGCGCTAGCCATGCTGCACCTCGCGGTCCGTATGGCCGCCCACCGGATCGCCGCCCTGCTGGCCGTGGCGTGCGCCGTGCTGGGCGGCGGGGCGCTGGTCACCGCCACGGGCGTGCTGGCCGAGACCGGTCTGCGCTCGCATCTGCCCCCGGGTCGGCTCGCCGGCGCGGACCTGGTGGTCGGCGCCGACCAGGAGTTCCACCCACCGGGGGACCTGCCGATCGCCCTGCCCGAGCGGGCCAGGGTCCCGGCCGGGCTGGTGGACCGGCTGGCCGGGCTGCCGGGCGTCACGAAACTGGTCGGGGACGTCGGTTTCCCGGTCTCGCTCGTCGGCGCCCACGGCGGGGTCGTATCGGCCGCGGACCCCGGGCCCGCCGGGCACGGCTGGTCCTCGACCCGGCTGCTGGCGCACGCGCGGGTCGAGGGCCGGGCGCCGACCGGCTCCGCCGAGATCGCCGTCTCCGCCGAACTGGCCGCCGCGGCCGGGGTCGGCGTCGACGATCGGGTGCGGGTCCTCGCGGGCGAGCGGCCCGCCACCGCCTACCGCGTCTCGGCGGTGGTGACCGCGCCGGGCGCCGGGGTCTATGTCGCCGACGCCACGGCCGTACGGCTGTCGGGCCGTACGGGGAGCGTGGACCTGGTCGGGCTGACCACCGAGCCGGGCGCGCGCGACCGGGTCGCCGACGCGGTACGCGAGCGGATCGCGGGCAGCGGGCTGAAGGTCCGTACCGGAGCGGATGTGGGCGTGGCCGTGTCACCGGGCGCGGACGCGTCGCGCTCGCTGCTGATCCTGCTCGCCGGCTCGCTCTCCGGGATCGTGCTGCTGGTCACCGGGTTCGTCACGGCGGGCGCACTGGGCGTGTGCATCGCCGGGCAGCGCCGTGACCTGGCGCTGATGCGGGCGGTGGGCGCCACCCCGAAGCAGATCCGCCGGCTGGCCGCCGCCCAGTCGACGGTGGTCGCGGCCGTGGCCCTGGTGCCCGGAGTGGCCCTCGGCTATCTGCTGGCCGGGCAGTTCCGGCAGCTGCTGGCGGACCGGGGCGTGCTCTCCCCCGACCTCCCGCTCAGCGTCAGCCCGCTGCCCGCCCTCGCCACGCTGCTGCTGATGCTCGCGGTGGTCCGGCTCTCCGCCCGCACCGCGGCCTGGCGGACCTCGCGGATGGCGGCCACCGAAGCCGTCGCCGAGTCGCGCAGCGAGCCGCGCCGGCCCTCGCGGGCGCGGACCCGCACCGGTCTGCTGCTGATCGTCGCCGCGGGTGTGCTGTCGGCGGGGCCGCTGCTGTCGCGGACCGTGCTCGGCGCCACCGCCACCTCCATCGCGGGCATGGTCTCGGCGATCGGCCTGGCGCTGGCCGGGCCCGCGCTGGTCGCCCGTGCCGGATCGGCGGCGACGCGGCGGCTGCGGCCCGATACCGCCGCGCCGACCTGGCTGGCGCTGGCCAACATCCGCGCCTACGCCCTGCGGATCGCCGGCGTGGTCAGCCCGCTCGCCATGGCGGTCGTGTTCGTGCTGACGTACACCCTGGCGCAGACCACGGTGCTCGCCGCCACCGCCGCCGACACCCGCGACGGCACCCTCGGCCAGTACCGGCTGAGCGCGCCGGGCCAGGGCACGGTGGCCGACGGGACGCTCGACGCCGTACGACGGCTGCCGGGTGTGCGAGCGGCGGCACCGGTCGGCGCGACCACGGTGGTGTGGCAGTACGAGCTGTTCGGTGACACCGAGACCGAATCCGCCTCGGCGCAGGTCCTGGCCCCGGACGCGGCCGGCGTGCTGGATCTGGACGTGCGGGAGGGCGGCCTGTCCGCGCTCACCGGCCGCACCGTCGCCGTCAGTTCCGACGCGGCCCGCTCCCGCGGCGCGGTGCGGGGCGAGCGAGTGCGGCTGATCCTCGGCGACGGCACGCCGGTCGACGCCCGGGTGGTCGCCGTGTACGACCGCGGGCTCGGCTTCGGCTCGGTGGTCCTCTCCCGTGATCTGGCCGCCGGGCACACCACGACGGCGCCGCAGCAGAGCATCCTGGTCCGCACGGACGGCACGGGCGCGGCCGACCGTACGCTCACGGCGTTCGCCGCGTCCCGGCCGAGGCTCGTGCTCACCGGCACCGACACCGGCACCGGCTCGGTGGACGGCGGCGACGACACCCCGCCGGAGGTGTGGATCAACCTGGCGACCATCGTGGTCCTGCTCGGCTATCTGCTGCTCAGCATCGCCAACAAGCTCGTCGCCGCCACCGCCCAGCGACGCACCGAGATCGCCGCGCTGCGTCTGGTCGGTACGACGCCCCGGCAGATCCGGTCGATGATGCGCCGTGAGGCCGCGGTGATCGCCGCGGCGGCGCTCGCCGCCGGTGTGCTGCTGTCGGCCGTGCCGCTCGCCCTGCTGGGCCAGGGTTTCCTCGGCCGTCCCTGGCCGGCGGGCCCGCCGTGGCTGCTGCCCGCCGCCGCGGTCACGGTCGCGGTGACGGCCTTCGCCACCGTGGAACTCCCCACCCGGAGCACCCTGCGCCACGCCCCCGCCGAGGCCCTCCGCGCCACCTGACGGACGACGGGGGCGGGGATGACAGGGGCCGGAACGGCACGGTGGGAACGGAAACGGCGGGGCCGACGGGGCCGACGGGGCCGACGGGGCCGACGGGGCCGACGGGGCCGACGGGGCCGACGGGGCCAGAACAGCAGAGGCCGGGACGCCATGGGCGGGGACGGCAGGGCCGGGACGGCACGGGTGGGGACAGCGGGGACGGGAACGGCAGAGGCGGAACGGCAGGGTCGGGAACGGCACGGGCAGGGATTGCACGGGCCGGGACCGCTCAGGTACCTCGTCCGGTGTGGAGGTCCAGGACCGCCCCGCCATCGGGGGTCGCCTCGCCGTCCGGGGCCTCCTCGCCATCGGGGCCGGCCTCTCCGTCCGGGGACGGCGAGGCGGGGCTGCTGGTGGCCGAGGGCAGTTCCGCCGGGAGGTCGACCGACTGCTCCACCGTCGTCCCCGGGTCTCCCGACGGGCCACCCCCGGCGCCGGGGCGGACCGCCACCAGGATCAGGGCGGTCACCGCGACCGCGCAGAGCACGCGGCCCAGGCGGCGGGCCTTGGCCCGTCCGTCCAGTTCCTGCCAGGCCGGGCCGGTGCGCGGCTCCTCCCGCTGCCAGAGTTCACCGACCGCCGCCGACACCGACACCTGGGAGGTCATCCGCTCCCGGGCGGACGGCTCCTTGGGGGCGCCGGAGACATGGATGGCGCCCTCGCTGTCCCGGAGGAACTTCTCCCACACCCCCTCCGGAACGAACGGCAGGCCGACGGGATCCTCGAACGATCCGTCGCCGCCCGGCTGCTCACTGGTCACGTATCGGCTCCGATGTGCGGGTACCTCTCCAACGCCGCCGATGCGCGGCAGCGGTTAGCATACTTGCATGAGAGCGCAAGTAGCCGCTTGGGACGAGGGGCAGGCCGAACGGTCGGTGGCGGTGCTCAAAGCGGTCGCCGACCCGTCGCGCTACCGGCTGCTGTGGGCGCTGAGCGAGCGGGAACTGCCGGTCAGCCGTCTCGCCGAGCTGATCGGAGCCCAAGTCGCTGCCACCTCCCAGCACTTGGCGAAGCTGCGCGTGCTCGGTCTGGTGGTCTCCCGGCGCGAGGGCACGCGCATCTACTACCGGGCCGCGGGGCCACGGGTACGGGCGCTCCTGGAGAGCGCGGTCCTGGCGGCCGACGAGGCCGCCCTCTCGGACACCGCCGCGTCCCCGGAGCCCGCCCAGCGGCCGGAGCCCGCCCTCCAGGAAGCCCGCGCCACCGCCCGAACCCCCCGCCCCGTCACGGAGCACTGACCCGTCACGGAGCACTGACCCGCCCTCAAGCCGGGCCCCTCCCCTGCCGCCCGGGCGTCCCAACGGAACGTCGGCTGTGCGGTCGTCGTGGTGCCGGGGATCGGCTGGGTGTCGTCGGCCGGCGGCGCCCGCCAGACGGCCCCGGCGAAGAACTTCTTCGACCTCTGGCCGGGTCGAGGGCATCGACCTGGGGCGGCAGGTCGTCCACCGCCAGACCGAGGTCGTCCGGGAGGTCTGGGAGACCCGCGAGACCCGGGAGACCCGCGAGACCCGGGAGACCCGCGAGACCCGGGAGACCCGCGAGACCCGGGAGACCCGCGAGACCCGGGAGACCGTAGCGACCGCCGCGTGGTGCGGCACCGTCTCCGCCCCTGTCCAGCCCTATCGAGCGCAGGCCGCCGTACCCGATGGTCCGCGCCCGCTTCCGCCGGCCGCCGACCGTGTCACCGGTAGCGCAACAGCAGCATGGCGGCGTCGTCCTGGAGGGGGCCGCTGACATGCTGCAGCAGATCCTGGCGCAGGGTCTCCAGGGCGGCCTGCGCATCCTGCTCCTTGAGCAGGTGGGAACGGTCCGGCAGCGGATAGAAGTGCCCGTCGGCATCCCGCGCCTCGGTCACCCCGTCCGTGTACAGCAGCAACTGGTCCCCCGGGAGAAAATCGGCGTGGAAGGGCTCCGGCGGCTCCGCACCGTGCGCACCCAGCCCCAGCGGCAGCGCGTACGCGGGCGGCTCGGGGAGGTCCACCGTGCCCGCGGCGCGGATCAGCATGGGGGCGGGATGCCCGAAGTTGACGAACGTGACCCGCTCGTCGCTCACCTCGGCCAGGATCGCGGTGACGAACTTCTCACCGTCCAACTGCCGGTCGACGGCCCGCTCCAGCCGCCGTCCCACGCGCACCAGGTCCGCCTCGTCCGGCGCGGCCTCACGGAACGCGCCCAGGACCACGGCGGCGGTCTCCACCGCCTCCAAGCCCTTGCCCTGCACGTCGCCCACGATCACCCGCACCCCGCCGGGGAAGGCAACCACCTCGTACAGATCGCCCCCGATACGGGCCTCCGCGACCGCGGACATGTAGGAGACCGCCACCCGCAGATGCCCGGCCAGCCGCGGCACCGGCTTGAGCAGCACCCGCTGGGCCGCCTCCGCGATCGACCGGAGGCTGTCCAGCTGCGCCTCCCGCTGCTGCCGCATGGACACGGCGACCAGCCCGGCCACCGTGACCCCGAGGACGGAGGCGAGAGCCATGTAGCCGCGCTGGGCGTCGATCAGGTCGTTGTACCAGCCCAGCCCTGCGGAGAGGAGCAGGGCTATCACGCCGATGCAGGCAGTGCGCCGCCAGCCGCCCACGAGCGGCGCGAACGCGGGCCCCACCGAGATCAGCGGCAGAAAACCCAGTGACGGGCTGGTGACGAGATCGGCGACGGCGACCGCCGCCATCGTCGCGTACGGCAGCACGGTCAGCGCCGTCAGACGGCGGCTCTGCGCAGTCTCGTCCTTCTCCGGCATCGGGCGCTCCCTCCCCTCCACGCTTGACGCCGAGCAGGCTCATCGTGACAGATCCTGTGCAACGACCTCCAGAGTGCAGAACTCAATTCAGGATCGGGCCACACCGCCCGTCGCTCATGAGGTCGGGAGATCCGGGAGGTTCCGCTGACGCGGCCGGGGCTGCTGGGGCTGCTGGGGCTGCAGAGGACGACGGTGGGCGTGTGGGGGACACCGCAGGGGGCGCATCGGGTTCCGGCAGGGGCGCGGGAGACGCGGGTGGATTCGGGTCGAGGGCCGACGGGGGCGTGGAGGAGGCACCGGGGGTACGCGAGCGCTCACCACGGGGACCATCGAACGCGGGCGCATCCGCAGGGGTGTTCCTCCCCCCGTCGCGCGCGCCCGCTTCCACAGCGAGGGCCCCGGCGTCAGCAGGCGTATCCGCCGCAACGGGCCCGGCCCCAGCAGCCGCCTCCACCGCAACGACCCCGACCCCAGCAGCCGCCTCCACCGCAACGACCCCGGCGTCAGCAGCCGCCTCCACCGCAACGACCCCGGCGTCAGCAGCCGCCTCCACCGCAACGACCCCGACCCCAGCAGCCGCCTCCACCGCAACAACCCCGACCCCAGCAGCCGCCTCCACCGCAACAACCCCGACCCCAGCAGCCGCCTCCACCGCAACAACCCCGACCCCAGCAGCCGCGACCGACGCAGCCACCCCGGCGTCAGCAGCCGCGACCGACGCACCGGGACCAGCCCCGGCAGACGCGGGCGCATCCGCCGTGAAGGTCTCGAAGCCGACAGGCGCATCCACCTCCGTCGCAACGGACCCTTCCCCGGCGCGCACATCCGCGTCCACCGTGAACTTCCCCGCCCCGGCAGGCACTTCCGCCCCCATCGCACCGGGACCAACCCCCGCGGGCGTCGACCCATCCGCCGTGAGCGTTCCGGTTCGGGCGGGCGGGCGCCGGAGGGGGAGGCGGGCCCATCGCGGTCGGTGTCCGTGCAGAAGGCCGAGGACGATCGCGGCGGTGACCGCGATCAGGTGCTCACGGCCCGCCAGGTTGGGTACGGCGATCGACTCCCACACCATCGACCCGCCGGTCAGGGTGAACACCACCGGGGCGCGCCGGACCACGGAGAGATAGGTGAACAGGCCCACCACCGCGGCGGACGGCCCGGTGTCGAGCACCTGCCCGGTCTCGGGCGGCAGCCCCAGCCCCCACCAGCCCGGCCCGAGCGCGATCATCACCCGTACCATCAGGGTGCCGGCCAGCGTCGTCGCGTACGCCACCGCCAGCGTGCGGGCCCGGCCCAGCGCGAGTTCGGCCAGCGCGAACGCGAGGAACAGCTGGGTGATGCCCGCCCACACCGGCAGGTCCAGGGCGGGTACGTACAGGGACACCGGCGTACGCAGCAGAGCCAGCCACAGCGGCAGGTCGGCCATGACGCCGCCCAGCCGCCACACCACCAGCGCGCCCGTCGGCCGCTGCGCGAGATCGTGGAAGAAGAT
This sequence comes from Streptomyces sp. NPDC004752, assembly GCF_053601275.1. NCBI lineage: Bacteria > Bacillati > Actinomycetota > Actinomycetes > Kitasatosporales > Streptomycetaceae > Streptomyces > Streptomyces sp. NPDC004752. The sequence goes on from NZ_JBSGBN010000140.1 coordinate 25,228, forward strand.
GACGCCGCCCGCGGCCAGGAACGCCAGCGAGAGCGCGAACGGCCCGCGCCGCCGAAGCTGCCGCAGCGGATCGACGACGATGCCCTGCCACTCGCCGCGCAGCGTACGGCCCACGAACGCCGCCGCGCGCAGCGGCAGGACCCGCGGTCGCCCCTGCCCGCCGTCGCTCACGAAGGCCCGCGGTCCGTCATGATCGGTTCGCCCTCACCCGTTGATGCCCCCGTCACCCATTCCAGACGCCATCGTATAGATCGCCCGAGCCGTACGGCCGGGTCGGCCCCGAAGCGGTCCCCCAGGGCAGTCCGCCGAAGCGGTCCTCCGGTGCAGTCCACCGGGGCGCTCCCCCAAGGCGGTCCGCCGGAGGCCGCCGCGGCGGAGCCGGGACCGGACCGCCGACCCCGGCAAGTAGGCTGAGGCCGCTGCGGCACCCCCACCAACACCGCCCCACGCACAGGGTGTTGGCCTGCGGCGACCAGGAGTTGGCCAACGGCGTGAGGATGAAGGACAGGTGCTGATAGCGGGCCGGTATCGGCCGCACACCGCCCTCGGGCGGGGAGCGATGGGCGAGGTCTGGCGGGCACGGGACGAGATGCTCGGCACGGACGTGGCCATCAAGTTCCTGCTGGCCCAGAGTTCCGACGCCACCGCCACCGCCCGTTTCCGGCTGGAGGCGCAGACCGCGGGCCGACTCGACCACCCCCATGTGGTGGGGGTCCTGGACTTCGGTGCGCACGAGGACCGGCTGTTCCTGGTGATGGAACTGGTCGAGGGCGACAGCCTCGCGCGTGTGCTGTCCACGACGGGGCCGCTGCCCCCGGAGCGGGTGGCCCGCATCGCCGCCGAGGCGGCGGCCGGCCTCGCCGCCGCCCATCAACAGGGCATCGTGCACCGGGACATCAAGCCCGGGAACCTCCTGCTCGCCGCCGACGGCAGCCTCAAGATCGGCGACTTCGGCATCGCCCGCTTCATGGACGACCCGGCGGCCGGGCTCACCGCGACCGGACAGATCGTCGGCACCAGCCTGTACCTGGCCCCGGAACGCGCCCTCGGCAAAACCGCCGGACCGCCGTCGGACGTGTACTCCCTGGGCTGTGTGCTCTACCAACTCCTCATCGGACGGCCGCCGTTCCAGGCCGACTCGGCGCTGGCCATCCTGCACCACCACCTCGACACCGCGCCCACCCCGCCCCGGCAGCTCGGCGTCGACATGCCGCCCGCGCTGGAGAACTACCTGCTCGGCATGCTCGCCAAGCAGCCCGAAGCACGGCCGACCGCGCCCCAGGTCGCCGAGTGGTTCGCCGTCGACTCCTGGCGCGGGCACCGCGAACCACTCCCGCCCGCCACACCCAGGGAGGCCGGCGGGCACGCACCCGGCCGGGGCAGGCCGACACCCCGGCCCGGTTCCATTCCCGGTTCCCGTTCCATTCCCGGTTCCGGTTCCGGTTCCGCCGCAGCGGCCGGACCGAGATCCCCGGCCCCGGTCGGGCAGACGCCGCCCGACCCAGCCGGACGGAGCGGCGCGGGTGCGGGCCCAGCTGGACGGAGCGGCGCGGGCGCAGTCGGACGGGCGGGCAGCCGAGGCGCGGCC
>NZ_JBSGBN010000141.1:0-4445 GCF_053601275.1 Streptomyces sp. NPDC004752
GGCGATCCGACCGGCCCCCGGCCGGTGCGGGGCGCCCCCCTCCCGGCGGCCCCCCCGCCACGGGCCGCACACGTAAAAACCACTTTTTATGGATCTATCTGATCCAACGGATCTATACGAAGTCATACGAACTTATACGGCCTTTCGAGGCCGTCATGGAAAATGTTCGGTTCATGGCTTCGCAGGCGCAGGGAGAAAACGGGATGGGACTGACCGCGAGGATCCACACCCGGGACGGATGGGCCGTGTCGCACGCGGTCGTCACGGTGACCGATATGACGGGCGCGCAGGTGCTGCGCGCCGAGGCCGATACGGAGGGCACCGTGCGGGACACGACCGCACTCGCGCCCGGGGCCTACACGGTGATCGTCACGGCCGTCGGGTACGCGCCCGCCGCGGCCGGCGCGATCGTCACCGCGAGCGGACGGGCCGAGGTCGGCACGGTGACGCTGGCCCGGCAGGGCGGCACCGAGTTGCCCCCGCCCGGTCCGTGGACCATCGACCCGGCGCACTCGTCGGTGGCCGCCGTCGCCCAGCACCTGGGCATCTCCAGTGTGCGCGGCCGGTTCACCGACTTCGCCGGCGCGATCGAGATCGCGCCCGACGACGTCGGCAAGTCCCGCGTGCAGGCGGTGATCCGGGCCTCCTCCATCGACACCGGCAACGGCATGCGCGACACCCACCTCCGGTCCGCGGACTTCCTGGACGTCGAGCGGTATCCCGAGATCACCTACCGTTCGACGGGGGTGTCCGTGGCCGGCCGGGACCGCTGGACGGTCCACGGCGAGCTGGCCCTGCGCGGTGTTGTACGCCCGGTCGACCTGGACCTGGCCTATCTCGGCACCGGAGCCGACCCGTGGGGCGGCACCCGGGCCGCCTTCCGCGCGACGACGGAGCTGCGGCGCGAGGACTTCGCCATGAACTACAACCAGGTCGTCCAGGCGGGCATCGCGGCCATCGGCACCACCCTGAAGGTCGAGCTGGACATCCAGGCGGTACAGGGCGAGACGCTGCCACAGGCGTAGGGACACCAAGGTCGGCCGGAACGGGGGCCGCTGCCTTCAGGGCCTGTGGGCCCTAGGCTGCCCGCATGGCACCGAACATCGCGACGAACACCACCGTCTCCCGCGACGAACTGCTGGACTTCGTGCGGCCCCGGCACCGGGCCGTCCTGCTCACCCGGCGGGCCGACGGCGGCCCCCAGGCATCGCCGCTGACCTGCGGGGTCGACGACTCGGGCCGGATCGTGGTCGCCACCTACCCGGAGCGTGCCAAGACCCGCAACGCCAAGCGGGACGAGCGGGTCAGCCTGATCGTGCTGAGCGACGACTGGAACGGGCCGTGGGTCCAGGTGGACGGGACGGCGGAGGTCATCGACAGCCCGGACTCCGTGGAGCCGCTGGTCGAGTACTACCGGAACATCGCCGGTGAACACCCGGACTGGAACGAGTACCGCGAGGCGATGGTCGAACAGGGCAAGTCGATCATCCGCATCACCCCGACCCGCTGGGGCCCGGTGGCCACCGGCGGCTTCCCGGCCCGCCTGACCGAGCGGAACTGACCCCGGCGGGGCGTGCGGCTTGGTCGCCACGACTGGCCCCGGCACGGCACACCGCCCACTCGCGCTCGCAGCGCACGGCCGGGGCCGACCAAGTCCCCCGGCCACACGGCACGCATACCGCGGCATCAACACCGGCGCGGCAAGCAACCGGCGCACGTCGAAGAAACGAAGGATCAGGGCCCCGGGCCTCACGCGCGTGTCGCGCCGGAAACCGCCCCCGTAGACCGGAAACCACGGCCCGTAGAAACGTGCCCACCGCATCCCAAGCCCGGCCCGCATCCCAGGACCCGCCCCGGGCGAGGGCGGACGCGCGACGGTCTGGCCCTCGGCCACGTCACCACCGCCTCGCCGGTCACCGGGCGTGCTCGGTCGGGCCGGGGCCGTGGGAGCGGCCGGGCGGCTACGGCTCGGTCGTGGTTCTGCGGACCATCTCCTCGATTCCCGCGACCAGGAGGTCCAGGGCGAAGGTGAAGTCCCCTTCCAGCATCTCCTCGACCGTGTCGCCGCCACGCGCCTCCATGATGTCCCTGGACTCCTTGATCACCTCGGCGGCCTGCGGGTCCGCGGTCACCGCGATCAGGGCGGTGCGGTGGTACTCATCCGGGGTCATACCGGTCGCCGCGACCCGGGCCGCGAAGTGGCCCTCGATCGTGCCGAAGCCGTAGACGAACTGGAAGACGGCCGAGATGGCGCCCATGATGCCGTGCGCGGGCAGCCCGGAGCGGCGCACGACGTGCTGCACCCGGCCCGAGAAGGCGAGCGCGTTGGGGCCGATGTTGAGGAAGCGGCCGGCCAGCGGGGACAGCCACGGGTGCCGCAGCAGCAGCGCGCGGTACTCACCGGCCAGCGCGCGCAGTTGGTCCCGCCAGTCCTCGCCCGTGGCCTCGGGTCCGGGCAGCCGCAGTTCGCCGAAGGCCGCGTCCAGGGCGAGTTCGAGCAGGTCGTCCTTGGTGTCGACGTACCAGTACACGGACATCGCGGTGACGCTCAACTCGGCGGCCAGCCGCCGCATGGAGAACCGGGCCAGTCCCTCCGCGTCCAGCAGCCGCACGGTCGCCTCGGTGATCCGCTCCCGGTCCAGGCCGGAGGGCTGCCCGCCGCCGCGCCCGCCGCGGCGGGTCTTCCCCTCCAGCCAGACACTGGTACGCGCCGTCCGCCCGGCCGCCTCAGCCATCGACGCACCTTCCTGGATCTGGGACCTCTTACGAAGATGCTAGGCCCGCCAGGGACGCGGAGAACCCCGCGATCAGCCCGCGTCCGCACCACCGCGCATACCCCATGCCGTCAGGCGAGCGTCTTCTCCGCCCGGCGCAGCAGCGCCCCGGCCACCAAGCCGCCGGTCAACACGGCTGCCGCGCCCACGAGTTGACCCGCTTCCAGCCCCGAGGCCAACCCGTCCGAGGCGGCCCGGGAGCTGAGGACCGCGCCGAGCACCGCGACCCCGAGTCCGTTGCCGAACTCCGCGAGCGTCCCGTTGATCCCGGCCCCGACCCCCGCCTTGGCCGGTGGGATCGCGCTCATGATGGCGTGCGCCATCGCCGGGTTGGCGATCGCGCAGCCGCCGCCGATCAGCAGCAGCCCGAGCAGGGTGCCGGCGTAACCGTCGAAGACGGGCACGGCGATGGACACCAGCCCCGCCGACATCAGCACCATGCCCAGCACGATCGACACGGGCGTACCGAGTCCGGCCGACCACTTCGCCGACAGCCCCGAGAAGTTCAGCACCACGACCGTGAGGGCGAGCGGCGCCGTGCGCAGGCCGGCCTCCAGGGGGTCGTAGCCGAGGACGAACTGCAGGTGCTGGGTGAGCAGGAACAGCGCCCCGCCCATGCCGAAGGTGATCAGCACCGCCCCGGCCACCGCGCCCGTGAACCGGCGGTCACGGAAGAAGTGCAGGTCGAGCATCGGGTGCGGGACGCGGCTCTCCCAGCGGGCGAAGCACACAAGGACGAGGACCGCGACGAGGGCGCTCACCAGCACCCGGGCCGACGACCAGCCGTGCACCGGACCGGAGATGATCGCGAAGACCAGGCCCGACATGCCGATGGTGGAGAGCACGGCGCCGAGCAGGTCGGGCCGGTCGCCCTGGGGGCTCTTCGACTCCGGTACGAGCGCCACGACCGCCACCAGCGCCAGCGCGACGACCGGCAGATTGATCAGGAAGATCGCGCCCCACCAGAAGTGGTTCAGCATGAACCCGCCGATCAGCGGGCCGCAGGCGAAGCCGAGTGCGTTGACCGCGCTCCAGATGCCGATCGCCTTGGGCTGTTCCTCGGGCGCGAAGATCTGCATCGCCACCGCCAGGGTGGTGGTCAGCAGCAGCGCGCCGCCCACGCCCATACCGGCCCGTGCGGCGATCAACTGGGCGGTCGTACCGGCGAGTCCGGCCAGCAGCGAGCCCGCGCCGAACAGGGCCACTCCCGCGAGCAGCATCTTCTTACGACCGTAGCGGTCGGCGGCGCTGCCCGCGGTGAGCAGCAGTCCGGACTGCACCAGCGAGTACGCGTTGATCATCCACTGGATGTCGGAGGTGGTCGCGCCCAGCTCACGGGTGAGCGAGGGGATGGCCACGTTCAGGACGGTGTTGTCCAGCAGCACGGTGAGCTGGGCAAGACAGATGACGCCGAGGATCAGCCAGCGCTGGGGGTGGCCCGATGAGGTCGACATGTCCTACACCGTAAAGCAGTCCCTATACAGCGTACAACGGAGAGGGGGCGAGTGGAGAGAGGGCGGGGAGCGAGAGGGGCGGGGGGGGGGGGGCGGGGCGCCGGGCCCCGTGTTGGGGCTGGGGGGGGAGGGGGGGTGCCCCCCGGGGCGGGGCCGGGGGGTGGTGGCGCCGACGCGGGGCCACACCCCCCCCGCCGGCCCAGGACTCCGATCGGTT
>NZ_JBSGBN010000141.1:4455-26458 GCF_053601275.1 Streptomyces sp. NPDC004752
TTTTTCTTGGGGGGGGGGGGGGGGGTGTGGGGGGGGGGGGGGGGGGGGGGGGGGGGGGGGCCCCCGCGCCCCCCCCCCCCCCCCGCCCCGTCCTACGGCCCCTCAGCTGTCGCTCGACCGCTGCGTGAGGTCGTAGAAGGTGGCCGAACCGACCGTCACCTTCTTGAAGTTGCTCTCGACCCACGAGGTGATCTGGGAGGCGGTGCCGCTGTCGCCGCCCATGCCACCGCCCATACCGCCGCCGGCGATGAAGTAGTGGATCTTCCCGTCCGCCACGTACTGCTTGAACTGCGCGAGCGTCGGGGACGGGTCGGTGCCGTTGAAGCCGCCGATCGCCATCACCGGCTCGCCGGTGGCCAGTTGGTAGCTCGCGGCGTTCTGGGAGCCGATGGACGCGGCGACCCAGGTGTAGCTCCCGGCGTCCGCCTCCAGCAGTTTCTTGGCCGCGGAGCCGACCTTGGCGCCGTCGAGCAGGCCGCCCGCGCCACCGCCGCCCATCCGGCCGCCCTCGCCGACGCCCGGGAAGCCGTTGCCGTTCGGCTGGTTCTGGCCACCCTGCACACCGCCGTTGCCGTTCTGCTGGTTCTGGCCGGGCGTGCCGCCACCCGGGAAGCCACCGTTGCCGCCACCCGGGAAGCCACCGTTGCCGCCGCCGGGGAAGCCGCCGTTGCCGTTCTGCTGCCCCTGGCCGCCCGGCGTGCCGCCGTTGCCGTTCTGCTGGTTCTGGCCCGGCATCCCGTCGCCGAATCCGCCGGGCATGCCGCCGCCTCCGGGACGGCCGCCGCCGAAGCCCATCATGCTCGCGCCCGCCGGACCGGCCGTCGGAATGGAGCCGGTGTGCGCGGAGTCGACCGTGCTCAGGGTGTACGCGGTCGGCCCGGCCAGCGCGGCGACGAGGCCCACGGCCGCCGCCCCGAGGGCCAGCCGACGCGGCGCCCGGCCCGCGAAGACCAGGCCCAGCGCGGCGGTCAGGCCGCCGATCAGGACCAGCCACCGCAGCCAGGGCAGATAGTCCGGAGTGCGGTTGAGCAGGACGTAGCCCCAGGCGGCGGACGCCACCACGGAGGCCGCGAGGGCGATCGACGCCCAGGTCTCGGCCCGCCGTTCCCACAGCAGACCGGCGCCCATGCCGATCACGGCCGCGAGGTAGGGGGCGAGGGCGACCGTGTAGTACTGGTGGAAGATGCCCGCCATATAGCTGAAGACGATCATGGTCATCAGCAACGAGCCGCCCCAGACCAGGAACGCGGCCCGGGTCACCGAGGCGCGCCGGGCCCGCCGGGTGGCCCACAAGGCGGCGACGAGCAGGATCAGCGCGGCCGGGATCAGCCACGAGACCTGGCTGCCGATCTCGGCGTTGAACATCCGGTCCCAGCCGGTCTCGCCCCATTGACCGGTGCCGCCCGGGCCGCCGCCGCCGCCGACGCTGCCGGTCTCCTCGCCGTTCAGCCGCCCGAGGCCGTTGTAGCCGAAGGTCAGCTCAAGGAAAGAGTTGTTCTGCGAGCCGCCGATGTACGGGCGGGACGAGGCGGGCCACAGCTCCACGATCGCCACCCACCAGCCGCCCGCGACGACCATCGCCACCGTGGCGAGGGCCAGTTGGGCGAACCGCCTGCGCAGCCGCACCGGGGCGCAGACCGCGTACACGACCGCCAGCGGCGGCAGGATCAGAAATGCCTGCAGCGTCTTGGCGAGGAAGGCGAAGCCGATGGCGACGCCCGCCCACACCAGCCAGCGGGTCCGCCCGTCCTCCACGGCGCGCATCACGCAGTAGCAGGCCAGCGCCATCAGCAGGGCCAGCATCGCGTCCGGGTTGTTGAACCGGAACATCAGCGCGGCGACCGGGGTGAGCGCGAGCACCACGCCCGCGATCAGACCGGCCACCGGACTGAACCGGCGCCGCACCGCGGTGTAGACGACGGCGACGGTGCCGACGCCCATCAGCACCTCGGGGGTGAGGATCGCCCAGGAGTTCAGGCCGAAGATCCGCACCGACAGCTCCATCGGCCACAGGAAGGCCGAGGGCTTGTCGACGGTGATGGCGTTGCCCCCGTCCAGCGAACCGAAGAAGAACGCCTTCCAGGACGTGCTGCCCGCCTGAACGGCCGCCGAGTAGAAGGAGTTGGCGTAGCCGGAGGCGCTCAGGTTGTACAGGTACAGCAGCGCGGTGGCGAGCAGCAGGCCGAGGAAGGCCGGGCGCGCCCAGCGCGGGTCCTCTGCGCGTCCGCGCCACAGTCTGCGGGCGAAGGGCCGCTTCGGCTCACCCGGCTCGGGGGCGGGGGCCGCGGCCGGGCTCCCCGGCGGGGGAGCGGAGTGCGGCGGGCCCCAAGGGCCGGGTCCGGTCCGGTCGGTCGGCTGGTTGGTCGGTTGGCCGGCCGGTTGGTTGGTTAGCCGGCCGGCCGGTTGGTTGGCTGGCTGGTCGTAGTGGGTGGTCATCGGGGGTCCCCCGGGTCGGTGTGGTGTGTCTGCTGGGCTCGCTGTGTCTGCTGCGGGTGCGGTGTGGGGCGCCTCGGCAGCGGGGCGCTCGGCAGGGGCGGCTGCGGTCCCGGGGCGAGGCGGTCGACGGAGGACGGGTGCCGGTCGACGGAGGACGGGTGCCGGTCGACGGAGGACGGGTGCCGGTCGGCAGCGCCCGGACGGACCGCGCTGGCGGAGGGCTGGTGCGGGACGGCGGAGCCGGGGTGGGCCGGGTGGTGGGCCGCCACGACCGTCGACCCGCGGCCGGACTCGCAGCCGGACAAGTGGCCGGTCTCATGGCCGAACCCGCGGCCGGACCCAAGGCCGGACTCGCAGCCGGACAAGTGGCCGGACCCATGGCCGAACCCGCGGCCGGACTCGTGCCCGGACCCGCGGCCGGGCTCATGGCCGGTCTCCCGCCGGTCCGGGAACACCCACGCGCGGAAGAGCAGGAAACGCAGCACGGTCGCGGCGAGATTGGCGGCGATCAGCACCGCCAGTTCGGTGGAGTGCGCCGGGCTGCTGGTGGCCGCGGCCAAGGCGGCGAGCGAGCCGCTGGTCAGGACGAGGCCGATGCCGAAGACGACCAGGCCCTGCGCCTGGTGCCGTACGGCGCCGCCGCGACCGCGCACCCCGAAGGTCAGCCGCCGGTTGGCCGCCGTGTTGGCGACGGCCGAGACCAGCAGGGCGAGCGCGTTGGCCGCCTGGGAGCCGGCGAACTCCCGGAAGACGCTGTAGAGAAGCAGATAGAAGAGGGTCGACAGGCCGCCGACCACGCAGAACCCGACGAGTTGGCGGGCCAGCCCCTTCGGCACGTCCTGGATCTCGCGGTCGCGCGGGTCGTCGCCGAACGGCCGGGTGAGCCGGTCCAGCGGCAGCGAACCGGTGGCCAGGGCCCTGCCCACCCGCCACACCCCCTTGAGGTCGTCGGTCGCCGTCCGCACGATGTGCACCGTCGAGTCCGGGTCGTCGACCCAGTCCACCGGCACCTCGTGGATCCGCAGCCCGGCCCGCTCGGCGAGCACCAGCAGCTCGGTGTCGAAGAACCAGCCGCTGTCCTCCACCAGCGGCAGCAGCACCTGGGCGACATCACGCCGGATCGCCTTGAAGCCGCACTGCGCGTCGGAGAAGCGGGCCTGCAGCGAGCCGCGCAGGATCAGGTTGTACGAGCGGCTGATGAACTCCCGCTTGGCGCCGCGCACCACCCGTGACGAGCGGCTCAGCCGGGAGCCGATCGCGAGGTCGGAGTGGCCCGAGATCAGCGGGGCCACCAGCGGCAGCAGCGCATTGAGGTCGGTGGACAGGTCGACGTCCATGTACGCGAGGATCGGGGCGTTGGAGGCGGACCACACGGCCCGCAGGGCGCGCCCGCGGCCCTTCTGCTCCAGGCGGAAGGTGACGACCTCGGGGATCCGCTCCGCAAGACCGGCCGCCACCCGCGGGGTGGTGTCCGTGGACGCGTTGTCCGCGATCGTGATGCGGAACGCGTACGGGAAGGTCTGCACGAGGTGCTCATGCAGTCTGAGCACACAGGGCCCAAGGTCCTTCTCCTCGTTGTAGACGGGGATCACTACGTCCAGGACAGGCGTACCGGCGTCGCCGGCCGGGAGGTGCTCCCGCGCCGGCAGGGTGCCGGGAGAAGAGTCGGTTCGCATGCCCCGACTCTCGTCAGGCGCCCTGTTCCGCCCATGTGGTGGCGCTGTGTTGCGCCTGTGAGTGCAACTGCCCGTTCGTTTCCGGGATCGGCCGGGGCGGCGCGGGGTGAAGCGCGGGGTAGAGCGCGGGGTGAAGCGCGGGCAGGTGGACGGTGAACACCGTGCGCCCGGGGACGCTGTCCACGGTGACGGCACCGCCGTGCGCGGTCGCGACGGCCTGCACGATGGCCAGGCCCAGACCGGTCGACCCGGTGGATCTCGACCGCGCGGAGTCGCCTCGCGCGAACCGTTCGAACACACGCGGCAGCAAGTCGGCCGGGATGCCCTGGCCGTCGTCCTGGACGTCGACGCACAGCCACGGTCCGTGCCGCCGCACGCGGGCCGTGACCGTGCTGCCGGGCGGGGTGTGGGTGCGGGCGTTGCCCAGCAGATTGACCAGGACCTGTTGCAGCCGGGCCGCGTCCGCGGACACCAGGGCCGGTTCGTCGGGCAGATCGAGCCGCCAGGTGTGGCCCTTGCCGGCCGCGCGGGCGTCGCTGATGGTGTCCACGACGAGCGGGACGAGGTCGGTTTGTTCGAACTGTAGGGGTCGGCCCGCGTCGAGCCGGGCAAGCAGCAGCAGATCCTCCACGAGCAGCGTCATCCGGCCCGCCTCGGACTCGATGCGGCCGAGCGCGTGCCGGGTGTCGGGGCCGACCTGTTCCCGGCCGCGCCGGGTCAGTTCGGCGTAGCCGCGGATGGAGGCGAGCGGCGTGCGCAGTTCGTGGCTCGCGTCCGCGACGAACTGCCGTACCCGCATCTCGCTCTGCTGGCGGGCGTGCAGGGCGCCGTGCACATGGTCGAGCATCCGGTTGAGCGCGGCACCGACCCGGCCGACCTCGGTGTGCGGGTCGCACTCGGACTCCGGGACCCGCTCGCTGAGGTTCACCTCGCCGGAGTGCAGGGGCAGTTCGGAGACCCGGGTGGCGGTGGCGGCGACCCTGCGCAGCGGGCGGGTGGCGACGCCGACCAGGACGTAGCCGGCGATCCCGGCGGCGACCAGACCGGCGGCGGTGACGCTGACCTCGACGAGGATCAGGGTGTTGATGTTGTCGTCGGTGTCCTTGGTCGGTACGGCGACGTAGTAGCTGCCCCTGGGGCCGGTGACGTACTGGGCGCGGTAGCTGCCGAGGCCGGGGATGTCCACGGTGTGCATGCCGCTGTCCCGGGGGACGGCGCCGAGGGCCGCGAGCTGGGCCTCGGTCAGTGCCTGGGGGGTCATGTCCATGGTTTGGTCGGACTTGTGCCCGACCTTGCCCTCGGTGACGGCGCCGCTTTCCACCGCGGCGGCGATCGTGTACTGCGGCTGCGGGCCCTGGGTGACGAAGTCGCCCAGGTCGACCGCCTTGCCCAGCTGGTCGTTCGGCAGGACAGGGCCGCCCTTGCCCTGTCCGGGCGGGGCGAACATGCCGGAGGCGCGCGCCCCGACCTCGGCGAGTTGACCGTCGAGCTGCTCGTACAGGTGCGATCGCAGGGCCAGGGTGGTCACGGTGCCGATCACCGCGCAGACGACGGCGATCAGCACCACGGATGCGACGACGAGCCGCGTCCGCAGGGTGCGCGGCTGTCCCCTCCCCGCTCTCGGCTTCGCCCGAGCGGGGGGACCCCCACGTCGCTGCGTACGCGGCCGTCGGCGCCCGCTCATGACGCGGCGGGCTTGATCAGATAACCGGCGCCGCGCCGGGTGTGGATCATCGGCTCGCGCCCGGCGTCGATCTTCCGGCGCAGATAGGAGATGTACAGCTCGACGACGTTGGCCTGGCCGCCGAAGTCGTAGGACCAGACGCGGTCGAGGATCTGCGCCTTGCTCAGCACGCGGCGCGGATTGCGCATGAGGAAGCGCAGCAACTCGAACTCGGTGGCGGTGAGATGGATGTTCTCACCCGACCGCGAGACCTCGTGACTGTCCTCGTCGAGGGTGAGGTCACCCACGACCAGCACGGAATCGGAGCGCCGGTCGGCGGCGCCGGACCGCCGGATCAGTCCGCGCAGCCGGGCGACGACCTCCTCCAGGCTGAACGGCTTGGTGACATAGTCGTCGCCGCCCGCGGTGAGCCCGGCGATCCGGTCCTCCACCGCGTCCTTCGCGGTCAGGAACAGGACCGGCACGTCCGGCAGTTCGCGGCGCAGTCGGCCCAGCACGGTCAGCCCGTCCATGTCGGGCAGCATCATGTCCAGGACGACGGCGTCGGGCCGGAACCCGCGGGCGGCCTGGACGGCGCCCTGCCCGTCCCCCGCACTGCGGATCTGCCAGCCCTCGTATCGCAGAGCCATGCTCAGCAGTTCGGTGATCGACAGCTCGTCGTCCACCACAAGCACGCGGACGGGGCTCCCGTCCGGCCTCAGCAGTTCGGTGCGCCCCTGGGGCGAGGTCGTGGTCATGGTGGACAACCCTTACGGGACCCTCTGAGAGCGCCCTTTCAGGTGTCTGTGATTTCCCTGAGAAACCCACAGGCGCCACTCAGGGAACTCCTAGGAGGCATCTGACCTGCGCCTATGCCACCGGTTCGGCGCACAGCCGAAGCAGCCGCACCCCGTTGTCGCGGCACACCGCCCGCGGCCACGCACCGCCGAGCCCGAGCCGCGCGAGGGCGTGCAGCCGATGGAGTTACGGATAGGAGCCGATGGACGTACGGATGGAGGAGGTTCGGAACGCCTCAGAAAAGCTCGTCCTGTACCCCTGCCTCCTCCTTGAACCTGCGCACGGGCACGGTCACGTCACCACGCCCGCCGGCCCCCGGCAGGGCCGGAACCAGCTCCCATCCGGTCATCAGCCGGGTGTCCAGGACGACCGTCCCGCGCTCGGTGGCCAGATGCAGATCGGGCCCCGCCACGGCGACCAGCGCACCGCTCACGCCACCGCCCGCGACCAGCTCGGTCACCTCGCCGTACGCGGCCGCAAGGCCCGCCGTCAGCCCGAACACCACGGCGTGGTCGACGGGCCGGAACGGCTCCCTGACCAGCGCCTCGGGCCAGGCTTCGAGCGCCACGGCGCGCGCGTGCAACGCCTCGATCTCGGCCGCGCGCTCAGCCGGCGTGCCGGGCAGCGCCGACCGCACCGCCCGCTTCTCGCCGTACGGGATCCGGTCGGGCACCCGCAGCGCGGCCCGCAGCAGCTCCTCGGCGCGCCGCGCGGCCATCAGCGGGCCGAGGGCGAGCCAGCTGAAGCAGACGGCGCCCTGTTCGAGGAGGCGTGCCGATCCCCGTTCTTCGGCGGTGATCCCGACCTTGACCAGGCCGGGGCCGAACCACGCCAGATACACGTGGTACGGCCGGGGGTCGTCCGCGACGGTGTCGGCGGCCACGGAGTGCGCCCGGTCCAGCCGCGCGCACTCCTCGCACCGCGCGCCCGTGCTCCGCCCCGACACGGCCGCCCGCAGCGGGCAGGGATGCCCGCGCGCTCCCACACATGTCCGCACACCCCCGTCCAGGACCCCGAAGGCCACCCGTTTCCCCCGAGGCAGCGCGCTCCTGCGCCCCCCGTCCCACGCCAGCACGGGGCCGTCCGCGGCCCACCGCAGCCCCGCGCATCTCCATGCCTGTGCCATCACCTCCGAGAGTAGGCCAACCCACTGACAACGCCCTCGGCTCAGAGCCGCCGGCCCAGTCCCCGACAGGCCGACGCACCATGAACCAACGCCCTGCGAACCAACATCCCGTGAACCAAGGCCCCGTGGATCGACGTCGCCTCGTGGACCAGGCCCCGGCTGTGCGGCTGTTCAAGGGGCCAGCTGTTCAAGGGGCCACCGGGGTACCGGTCCATGGAGGACCGGTGCTCCTCCCATCGCGCGCCGCGGGAGCGGGTGGGTGCGGCTAGGGTCGCCCCATGGGTGCCGCCATAGCCGCCATGGTCACTGCCGTCGTCGGGGTCCTCGGCACGCTCTTCGCGCCGCTGATCACGACCTGGGCCGCCAAGCGCCAACGGGCGGAGGAGCACCACACCGAGGAGCGCAGACGGCACTTCGAGGAGCGGCGCGCCGCCTACACGGCGATGAACCGGGCCTCCCGCCACTTCCACACCATGCTGAAGGACGCCCTGCACCGGCTGCGGGACGGGGTCTACACCGACGAGGACCGGGTCCAGGTCGAGGAGGCCCGGAGGGACTACCGCGACCGCTACGCCGAGGCCCAGATGATCGTCCCCGAGACGGTGCTCAAGGCGTCCCGCGAGGTGAACGTCGTCCTGTCCGCGGCCGACGCCACCGCCAAACGCATCGATCGCGGCCTGACACGGGAAGGGGAAAGCGCCGAACAGGCACTCCTGGACCTGAAGGCCGTGGAACCCCGGCTCACCGCCATGCGCCGCATCATGCGCGAGGACCTGGGCCTGCCCGACTGACCGGGCCGACGCTCGTATCACCGACCGGGCGCGGCAGATCGCCGTGCAGTGCGGTCACCGGCGGCGTCGGCAGGGCGCGCAGCACCACGGCGGCGAGCACGTCCGGAAAGCGGGTGCTCCCGCAGGGGACGGCGTGGTCGGTCGATCGCGAACGACTCGGTGGATCGCCCCTTCGGACCTGGCGAGCCGGCACGCCTGCCACACCGGCACACCTGCCACAAATGACTGTTCATCCGGGTGCAGTCCGCTGGGAGGGTGTATGTGCCGCGGGCTTCGGTAGTCTCTACGCCGCAAGCGGTAGGTGGAGCAGACTCGGGGGACGACATGACAGATCATCAGCAGCGACCAGCGCGCGCCGACGGAGCGAACACTCCGGCCACGGGTTCGGAGGTGTTCCGGCCGCTGGCCGAGGACGACCCGCGTACCGTCGCCGGATACCTGCTCAGCGCCCGGCTCGGGGCCGGTGGCATGGGAAAGGTGTACCTCTCCTACACGCCTGGCGGGCGACCGGTGGCGATCAAGGTGATCCGCCCCGAGTTCGCCGAGGATCCGGACTTCCGCCGCCGGTTCCAGCAGGAGGTGCGGGCCGCGCAGCGGGTGCAGGGCCTCTACACCGCCCCGGTGATCGACAGCGATACCGAGGGTCCGCACCCGTGGCTGGCCACCGCTTACGTCCAAGGGCCTTCTCTCCACGCGGCGGTCGCCGCCCACGGCGCGATGCCGGTGGCGACCGTTCTGCGGCTCGTGGCCGGCGTCGCCGAGGCGCTGCAGGTCATCCATCACGCGGGCATCGTCCACCGCGACCTCAAGCCGTCCAATGTGCTGCTCGCGGCCGACGGGCCGCGCGTCATCGACTTCGGCATCGCGCGGGCCGCCGACACCACCGCACTCACCGGCACCGGCGTCAGCGTCGGCACCCCGTCCTTCATGTCGCCCGAGCAGGCGGCCGGGACGAACTGCACCGCGGCGACCGACGTATTCGCGCTCGGTCAGATCGCGGTCTTCGCCGCGACGGGTGCCGCCGCGTTCGGCGACGGTGCCTCGCACGCCGTCCTCTACCGGATCGTGCACGAGGCTCCGGATCTGTCCCAGCTGCCGGACGAACTGCGGGAGATCGTCACCGGCTGCCTCAGCAAGGACCCCGCCCAACGGCCGTCCCCCGCCCGGATCATCGAGATGTGCGGCCAGGCGTCCCAGGACCCGGCGCTGCTCCGCCCGGAGGGCTGGTTGCCGGCCTCCTACGCCACCGATCTCACCCAGGCCGCCGCCCCGACTCCGCCGCCGCAGCCGACCCACCCGCCGACCCAGGCGGCCCCGCACACCCCGCCACCGGTCCACCCGCCGACCCAGGCAGCCCCCCACACACCACCGCCGGCTCAGCCACCGACCCAGGCAGCCCCGCACACACCACCGCCGGTTCACCCGCCGACTCAGTCCGTACCTTCACACCCGGTTCCTCCCGCCGCGGCGGGCGCTTATGCCTACCCGTCGGCCACCGGGCATCCGACCTATGCGGTCCCCGGGGCCCCTGGCGGCCATCCGAACACCCCGGCTCCCGGGACCCCCTGGGGTTACCCGACGGCGCCGACGGCGCCTCAGCAGCCCCGTAGGCAGAACCGTGCCGCACTGGTCGTCATCGCGGTAGTGGCCGTCGCCGCACTCATCGGCGGTGGCGCGTACCTGATGGGGAACCGGAACTCCGACGACGGCTCGCCGAACGCCCAGGGCAGCAAGCAGAGCGGTACGCCGCAGTCCGACGGCACAACGCCGAGCGCCGACACCGGCGGAACGCCGAGCACCGACGCTGGCGCGAACAGCAAGCCCCCGGCGGCACCGAAGGGCTCCGAGTACAAGAACATCAGCATTCCTGCCGGTTACACGGTGACCTTCGCTGACGATCCGCCACGCCCCGAGGACCTGGACGTGAACTACGACGGGGACTTCGGATACGACAAGGACATGGTCCTCGGGGATGCCGTCGCCACCAACAGCTCCGACAACACCATGGCGTTGCTGGGAGCCGATGAGCCGGGTTCGCTGGCCGGCTGCCGCGCCAACACCCGCTACACCACGCGCATCGAGAAGGACAAGCTCAGCAAGGGGTCCCGGATCTGTGTGAAGACCGGCTCGGGGCACTACGGCCTGGTCACCGTGCTCGGTTTCGCAGCGAGGGACGAACCGAGCCAGTACATCAACGTGGACCTCACCGTGTGGCGCAACGTGACCACCTCCTAGTGATCCCGCGGGCAGCTCTTCAGCACGGTCGGAGAGGGGCAAGGCGACCGATGTCAGGTGCCGGCGGCCGACTTGAACAGTTGCTGCAGTTGCTGGGCAGCGACGACGAGACGTCGGTGGCTGCCCTCGCTGCTCTCCGTGCCGGCGCTTCCTATGTTGTGTGGGACGGCACGACGTCCGCCGAGTCGCTCGCCAAGATCTACGGGCGCCGACTCAGGCACACCCTTCAAAAGGGCATCGAGACGTCCGGCCTGGAGCAAGCCGTACAACGCCTTGCCCGATACAGCCGACCGGTCCGGCTGGGCCAGATCCGGGCCGCTGATGGACCGTGGGTCTTCATGCTGTTCCTCGACCAGGACGGCGACACCCCGGTGGCGTGCACCGGCGTCCGACAAACCCAACCGGGCCCGCCACCACAAGTTCCGGGGTTACCGGGGTAGTTGGCGTGCTCGGATGTGCTGATCGTCGCACCAAAGACTCAGTGCTCGGCCCGTCGTGTGGCCCTGCCGTCCGATAGCCGTCTAAGAGGGCCCGCTCGTCACACGGTGCGGTCCCGCCGCCCTGCGGAGGCGAGTTGAACGACGACAGGAGCAACTAGCTCCCACAGACCGTCAGGAACCAGCCGCTGCGACAGATCGACACCCACAAGCAGCAATGATGCCCCAGCTCATCACATCACCACGTGAGACGCCTCTAAGTGGGCGTTTGATGTTGATTCGCGACAGGTATTTCGACCTGCTTTACCACATTCATCACCAACGCGCGCAGTCTGAAATGCCTGGAAGCTCCGCACTGGCGGGAATTTTCCATCGCATTACTAGACCAGACGGAATCCAGAGCCGATAAACGGAGCAAACAGGCACGCAGATCGATACCTGGAAGGCCGTGAAAGCGCACGTAAGGTGTGAATCACTCCGAAGACTGTTGGCTGCAGAAGCGACTTATCACTACGATCCATCCCTAAACGCCCTCTCAGTCGTCATCGACGCACCCGTCCCCGTCGAAGTGAGGACGTCATCGATGTACTCGGGTACCGCCCTTTGCAGCTCGGCACCAAGTATCAATTGCCAGGCCGGGTCAGGACGCCGTGGCGCTCTCTGCCCACTCCAGCAGTTCTCGGGCATCGCGGACGCACCCGTGGTCAGGGCTGAACAGTTCCGAGAGAGCGGTGATGGTGTCGCGGGCGGCCTGAGCCGCCTCGTCGTGGCGGCCGAGGCCCAGGAGAGCCTCGGCCGTGGGTACGCCGGCCGTGTGGACCTCAGCAGCGTCGAACAATCGAGTGGTGGTGTAGGTCTCGCGGGCACTGGTCACGCAGTCGAGGGCCTCGGCGTAGCGGCCCTGCGCGCTGAGTGCGTGCGCGAGGCTCTGCTCGAGAGAGAAAATCAAGTCGCCTCTGTCATCCTGACGCGCCCGCATGGCCGCCAGGGCTTTGCGTGCGACCGACTCCCCCTCCTCTGGCCGCACTCGGCGGGTGAGGGCGTAGGAAAGTGCGCTCGTCGCGATCCACCGCACGAAGAGGCCTGTGGGCGCGGGTGTGAACACGCTCCGCTCGATGATGGCACGCGCATCACCTTCGGCCTCCTCGAAGCGGCGCAGGTGACACAGCTCGAAGGAGCGCAGGGCCCGCACGGAGAGCCACGCCGAGCTGAACTCATCGACGTGTTCCCCGAGCTGACCGCCGACGGCCTCGTACTCGCCCGCGGCTTCCTCGTGGCGGCCCAGTCGGGACAGGCTGGCGGCGTGCAGCCGGAGCAGGATCGGAGTGGCCCGGTCGGTCAGGGCCCGGCCTCTGATACTCCGCAACCGCCGGAACCCTGCCTCCGCGTCGGCTGTGCGACCGGTATGAAGCAGCCCGACGCTCAGTTGGAGCAGAGCCAGATGCGTTGCGGCATGCCCGTCACCGAAGCGGCTCTCGGCCTCGTCCAAGCACTCGCGCAGCTCGGACTCTGCCTCATGCGTAATCGCCCCGTCTGCCTGGGGGACCCGCCGGATGCGTTGTACGAGAGCCTCTGCCTCCAGCGCCACCGAGTCTGCGCGCCGTCGATTAAAGATCCCCACCCTGTCCCCCTTGACCCTCCGAGTCGGCACCGATCCTGTCATAGCGCCCCCAACGGCAACCGGGCAGGCAACACAGGGAAGGCTCGACGACTGCCTCGCTCCGCGTCTGTCTGCCAGCATTGAAGTCAACTGGGGATATCAGCCCGCGACGGAGCAGGAGCTTAGAAGATGCGGGCACGCCTTGGTGAGACGGTCGGCTCTTTCCTTGGGATCGCCGTGCCGGGCTGTCGAATGCCGCTGCCACCCGCCGTCGTTGCCGTCATCGCCATCGGTCTCCTGGTTGCGGATCACCGCCTCGGGAGTTCGGTCCTTCAGCCCACCTGAAGCCTTGGCGCTCCGGCTCCTCCCGTGTCAACACTGCTGTGTCAGCGTCGGCAGCGCACCTTAGGAGGTCCAACTGGCGGTCGACCGGCAGAATGCCTAGCGTCCGGACCCGACTGATCGCCTCGACAGCTCCGATCGTTCGGACCTTACTCGCCGTGCGGTGACCTCCGAGGTGAAAGAGCATCTCAGCACTGCCCCGCATCTCGACGATGTAGACCGGGTTCTTCGAGACCAGGACTGCCTTAGCCAGCCGCTCGATCGCAACGCCAGCATGGAGAGCGAACTCGTCGTACTCACCGCGCCCGTGATCGTCCATGGCCTTGTGGGCGGCCTTCTTGGCGCCCTCCAAGAAGCTCTCGAATGTGAGCGAAGCGTCCATGACAGGACGCTAGCTACCCGCGCACTGCCAGCGGGAATCGATTCTGATCTAGGTGGGGGTGATGGTCACGTCCAACGTCTCTGGATGTGCCAAGGCCTTCATAAACTCCTGCGGGATCGCGAGTGGGAGGGGCCACTCGATGACGTCGTGCGGCGGCCACATGTGGCGCAGTGAGGGCAAGGGCTCGTAGGGAGCGAGGTTGTAGCCGTCGGCTACATCAGGCGCCCGGATGATCTGCACCACCATGCAGCCGATCTTGAGGGTGCCGATCCAAGCAACACCGCCCGACTCGGCAGTCCCATAGCCCTGGCACAAGGTGTCTACAAGAGGGACTGAGTCGTCAGGTGGATAGTTCATGAAGCCCAGGCGCCCGAGCATCGACTGGGTGGGCTCGCGGACTTCATAGAACCTCGTGAAGTCGCTCGCCGGAATCACGCCTCGCACCTCGGGAGGATGCGTGTGCTGAAACATGAGCACAGTCTTCAGCGACCACGACGCTAGCGCCCGCTGTGCCTCTGCGTCGATGACGCGCGGGGTTCCCCGAATCAGGTCAGGCAGGAAGCTCCTGACGTTCTCCTCCAACTGGTTCATCCAGCCGCTATTGCAGTTGGAACAGACCACCTTGACCTGGTCGTTCAGCGGTGGAGCGTCATGGCGTCGGACAGTATCGGCACTGAGCCGGATGTACCGGTGGCGCCGAACCGTCGGGTCAAGCGCGACCTTGAGCCAGCGCGGGAGAACGTGCTCCTTCGTGAGGGGCGAACCTCCGCAGAAGACGCAGACTTTGGTCATGTGATGACCATAGAGGTCCCCGGTTCAGTGACCGGTGGGAATTTTGACCGGTCATGGGCGAATCACCGCGGCGAAGGGGAGCCAAGTGCTACGCAAGATCCGGTCACGCCACGACAGCACGGACGAGGAGCGTCCCGATGTGGCCAGGTTGAGGCGCATCAAGGACCTCCGCGTCGGTCGTGGCAAATCCGGCCCGGGTGAGTAGACGCTCCCACACCGCCGAACGGTAGCTGTAGCGGTAGGTGAACATCGCCTTGCCAGCGAACCCTCCTTTGTACATGCCCTGGGGCCCGTACGCGCCGGGGATAGCTGGAGGCTGCGAGAAGACGAAGAGGCCGCCGGGGTTGAGCCGCTGGCGGACAAGCGGAAAGAGGCGGCTCGGGTCGGTGAACCAGGCTGCTCCGAAGATCGAGTAAACGGCGTCGTACGCGTCCTCGTGCCTACTCAGGTACTCCAGGACCTCATGGCACACGAACTCCGCGCCGCTGCTGGCCCACTTCGCGGTGGTCTTCTTGACCATGACGGGAGAGAGGTCAACGCCCCGAGCGGCGATGCCGCGCTGCGCGAGGTAGGCGAGGGCGCGGCCGGTGCCGCAGCCGATCTCCAGAACGGAGCGCGGGTCACCGAGTAGTTCTGGGCCGGGTCCGTGACCGGCGTACTGGGTCCAACAGAAGCTCGGCTCCGCGTCGTCCTTGAAGGCGGACGCGGCGAAGGTGTCCCACAGCTCGGTCTCGGCGGCGATGTCGTGTTGTGCGGGCAAGGCGATTCCTCTTCGAAAGGGCTGGCCCCTGTCCTTCGGGAGACCGAGGACAGGGGCCAGGGTAGGACCGTTCAGTGGCTGTCGGGGACCTTGTTGTCGCACGGCGAGCAGTCCGTGCCGTCGATCGCCCACAGCTCCTCGTCGACGTCGAAGCCGATGGACTTCAGGAAGTCCGCCGTGCGCAGGCACAGGCCGTCGCGGCGACGCTCGATGAACGGGGCGTGGTGCTTGTAGCGGCCCTCGTTGTACACGTCACAGAGGGCCCACCACACCGGCGTGTCGAGGATGAGCTGGTGAACGCCGATGTCGACGAGCTTGCCGACCCCGAGGTGGACCTCGGGGTGCTCCATGCAGCCGATGGTGTACATGACGGCGTTGCCGAGGATCCGCTCGGCCATGTCGCGGACCATCGTGTGGTCGCGCAGCAGCAGGGCGACCTCGCGGTCCCACAGGGTCATGCCGCTGTCCAGCACGTTGATAGTCAGGTGCTTGAGGTGGGGTTGGACGGCGTTGAGGAGTTCCTTCGGCTCCCGCATGCGGGTGCTCGTGGGTCGGTCGCTACTCCTTCGGAGACAGGCCGTGCCATTCCGGTTCGAGCCCGCCCCGCCTGCCTGTCCAGGCATGGACGCGCGATGCGGGCGCCTTGCGGATCCCGTTCCAGCGCGGGCTACTGAGCGACCTGGCTGGATCGGGCGTCTTGGGTGGAGCCCTGGCGGTTGTAGTCGTGGCACAGGCAGGTGCAGCGGCGCACGAGCAGGAGTCCGGTACCCCCAGGCAGAGGAACGTCCTCCGTCTGGCGGCACTCCACGTGTGGGCCCTGGTGATCGGGGCGGAGAGCGACAGCGCACTCCGGGGACAAGAGGCGGTGTCGGTGGTGGGGGTGCTCATCGCACCGTCCTCCTGGCCCTGTGGTGAAAGGGCACGCGCAGGGAGGGAACTCCTGCCCGAGGCTTGTGGCCATCTCGGCTTCGGCGCCCTCGAAGCCGTGGATGCCGGAGTCGCTCGTGACGCGACCTTCACGGTCCACGGTGTAGACCCGCAAGGTCATCGGGGGTGGGAGACCGCCGTCCTCGTCAGGGCTACCCGTGCCGCTCACTCGTCGCCGCCTTGTCGGAGCGCCTCTGCCAGTCGCATGGCCACGTCGGCGCGTACGCGCCCCGGTTCCACGAGCCCAAACGTGGGCGAGCCGGCATCAACTCCGAGTGATGGCAGCACGATGCGTGCCTGATCGAGGGCCGACCGCAGGGATTCCACGGCTGTGAAGAAATCAACATCGTCGCGTGCTGTGACCATGGACAGGACGATAAGGACGGGGAGTTACTGGCCGCGATCGGATGTTCTCAAATGTTCTCTCAGTCTGGCTGAATGTTCTCGTGTGGTCTCACGCGAGGGGGTGCACGCTGTGGTGCGGGCGCATCAGCGCCGGTGATGCTGATGGCGACAGGGCCCCACACCATGGGAGGCGACCGTGGCACGACGACTGCGCTTCAACGGCACCGACAGCAAGAACGGTGGCTGCCCCGCCGTTCACGAGGATCTCGGCTCTGGTGAGATCATCGTCCAAGGAGCACCGCTCACCGACCCCCAGGACATCGCCCAGCTCCAGCATTTCGGCCCCGGGGATGCAGCAGTGGTCGTGCCGCGTGAACTCCTCGTCAATCACGGGCCCAAGGAGGTCACCCGCATGCCCAAGCTGATCGACCTGGCGGAGTTCGGGCGGCTCTTTGAGACTTTCGAGCACTCGGCTTGGCATCTGGAGACACGGCGGGGCTACGCATCAGACCGGGAGGATCCTGGGTACGCGGAGTTCCTCGCCACCGGCACGGCCCCGTGCGACCTCAACAGCGAGTGGTGCGCGAACATCCGCCAGCAGACGGCCAGTGGCAAGTACGTGGGGCGTGTGCGCGTCATCGACAACCCCCCGACCGAGGGACAGTTGTTCCTGCTCGACTATGCGAAGTGCAACGCGGCCACGGGCGAGGACGTGCGGAACCTGTGGCGCGAGGACGCGGAGCGGCTCCGACTGCCCTCGGAGGACTTCTGGATCTTCGACAGTCGGCTGGTGGCCGTGCTGCGCTTCGATGACGAGGACGCCTTCCATGACGTCGAGGTCATCACGGAGCCTGCCGAGGTCTTGCGGTACTGCCAGGTCCGCGACGCAGCGGTGCACGAGTCCGTCCCGTACGACGAGTTCGCGGCGCAACTCGGCGCCGACCACTAGCGAGCGGAACCAGTGAGCACAGACTTCCAGCAGGCCAGGGAGGCCCTCGGGCTGCGCTTGAGGGAACTCCGGCTGTCGGCCCCGAGAGGACGGCTCACCGGCACGCAACTGGCTCAGCGACTCGGCTGGCCACACTCCAAGATCTACAAGCTGGAGAACGGCCAGCAGACCGCCACCAGCGAGGACCTGCGGGCCTGGGCCGTGGGTGTCGGCCAGCCGGACGTCTTCGATGAACTGAACGCCCGGCTGAGGGGCTTCGAGTCCCGCATCCGCTCCTGGCGCCGACAGCTGGCCGCCGGGCACCGGCCCGTGCAGGACACTTGGAACCTTGAGGTCGGGCGCTACCAGGCCATCTACGCCTGGGAGGAGTCTGTCGTTCCTGGCATGTTGCAGACGTCCGACTACGCACGGCACATCTTCCTGCGATACGCAGACCTTCAGGGTTCGGTCCGCGACACAGATGCTGCGGTCCGCGCCCGCATGCGGCGCCAGGAGTGGTTGTACGAAGCAGGCCGCAAGTTCCACGCCCTGGTGTGGGAGGCGGCCCTACACGCTCTGATCTGTCCTCCGTCTGTCCTCGCCAGCCAACTCGATCGACTCGCAGGCATCATCGGCATGGACACCGTGGAGCTGGGGATCATTCCGCTCGGCGCCTCGCTCAAGATCCCGACAGCCAACGGTTTCTGGATCCTGGATGACAGGCTCGTGATCGCCGAGGACTGGCATGCAGAGCTGTGGCTGGACGACACCGAGAGCGTGGCTACCTACCTGCGGGTCTGGAACACTCTCCGGGAGTCCGCCATGTACGGCGTTGACGCTCAGAACCTCATCGGTGCAGTACGTCGGACGTTGCGCTCGCGCTGAGCCCGATTTTCGAGAAACTCGTTCTCGACGACGTCAGCGCTCCCGGGCACGGGAGGGGCTGGCTGGTTCCATCCGTTGAGACCATGGCATGGAGGGTCCTCGGCCACTCGCTCAAGTGGGACGGCCGACCGGACGTCGGGCATCAGAAACAAGCCTGCCGGATCAAGCGACTTTCCTCGGCCCGCCAAGTCGTCGTTTCCGGCGAGCTCTACGGCGGCGACTGGCCGTAAGGCCGGTAGATGTCCTGGCCCGGGTGCTGAGCCTGGTTGATCTGGGCCCAGATGGCGAGCCTGCCAGACCTGGGCGTTCTGCACTACGTCCACCCCGACCCGCAGTCGCTCATGGCGGGCTCCGAGAAGCTGATGGAACCGCTCGGCTGAGCCGTAACCAATCGATCACGGATGGTGACGCGTGAGATTCTGTAAGGTGCCAACGCAAAAGCCCTGACCTCCACTTGGAAGATCAGAGCCTTGACCTGGCGTTTCTTTGTGCACTCGGCAGGATTCGAACCTGCAACCTTCTGATCCGTAGTCAGATGCTCTATCCGTTAAGCTACGAGTGCTTGTTTTGTTTTTCTTGCCGATCCCGGTCCTTCTGGCCCGCTCGCGGCGACAGGAAGAACATTACATGACTGCCGTCGCCATGTGAAATCCATTCGCCTCACCCCTTGTGACCTGCGAAAACACCCAGATGGCGGGGTGAGTGGGGACAACGACACCGAGGCCCCGGTCCGTGTGGACCGGGGCCTCGGTGTTCAGGTGCGGAGGCGGAGGGATTTGAACCCTCGATGGGCTTTAAGGCCCAAACCGCATTAGCAGTGCGGCGCCATAGACCGGACTAGGCGACGCCTCCAGCACTACCTCTCATCGCTCTCACGCGAGCGCGCGAGTGGTGCCTGCAGATGATGACACAGTCGAGCGCGCTGTCACCAACCGCCCCCCACGGTACTAGGCAGTCGGGTCGCAGGGCAAAGCCCTTGTCCTTGGCGGGGCCCCGGCGCAACGTCCGGCGGTCTGAGGCGTTGGTCAGGACATGTTGCTGGTCACCTCGCGAACCGTCGGCTCCGCCGTCGCCCTCGCCGCCGCCTCCGCGCTCGCCGCCACGGCGCTCTCCGCCGTCGCCGCCGCGCCCGCCGTCGCCGTCACCCCCGTGGCCCCCGTCGCCGCCGGGCCCGCCTCCTTCTCCGCGCCGCCGCCCGTCCGGGACGAGGACCGGTCCGGCCGCTCCGGCGACCGGCTGATCGTCACCGTGCGGCATGCCGGCCCGGGGCGCGACGGGACGTACGAACTGTTCTGCCACCCCGCCGCGGGCAGCCACCCGGACGTGCGGGGCGCCTGCGCCGCCGTCGACCGGAACACCCACTGGGGCAGCGAGCCGTTCGCCCCGGTACCGGAGGGCAGCGTCTGCACCATGCTGTACGGCGGTCCGGCGACCGCCCATGTCACCGGCACCTGGGCCGGACGCCCGGTGGACGCCACGTACGACCGCGGTGACGGGTGCGAGATCGCGCGGTGGAACGGGATGGTGCCGCTCCTGCCGG
Source organism: Streptomyces sp. NPDC004752 (assembly GCF_053601275.1). Taxonomy (NCBI): domain Bacteria; kingdom Bacillati; phylum Actinomycetota; class Actinomycetes; order Kitasatosporales; family Streptomycetaceae; genus Streptomyces; species Streptomyces sp. NPDC004752. The sequence goes on from NZ_JBSGBN010000141.1 coordinate 24,119, forward strand.
ACCTGGGTTCCTGAGTGGGTGATCGGGGATCGGGGATCGGGGATCGGGGATCGGGATGGGACGATCCGGTTGTCGGCGGCCGGGGGTTCGTGGGCCGTTCAGGGCGGAATCCCCGGTCCCGTAAAAGTCTCGCGAAAGTTCTCGCGCAGCTGACGGCATGCGGTCACACGTTCCCCGTCACTTCGTCGTGCGACCTCCCTCTCATCCGGCGTCCCTGGCGCAACCGCTGCCCTTAGACTCCCTCGCGTGACACGCTGCGAGCCGGTTGGCAAGATGGCATGAGCGGTCGGCAAGGTGCGGGAACTGCGGGAACAGGGAGGAAGCGTCTCGTGAGCAGCAGGCCATCCCGAGGCGCTGCTCGCCTCGCAGCCATACTCGACGCGCTGCCCGACGCGTTGGTCCTGGTCAACGCCAATGGGACCGTCGTCAACGCCAACACCATCGCCCTGGAGGCATTCGAGGCCCCGGGCACCGCTCTGGTGGGGCGCGGGCTGCTCGATCTGCTGCCCCAGTTCGACTCCAGGCTGATCCCGGGCTCCATGCGGCGGCCCGATCACATCGACCCGCGCGGGCGGACCAAGCCCACGCGGATGATCGCCCGGCGGACGGACGGCAACGAGTTCCCCGTCGAGGTCACCAGCGCGAACCTGGAGAACGGGCAGCAGGCGTACGACGGTTACGGCTACACCGCCGACGAGCTGCTGATGCTCGTCGTACGCGATCTGTCCGGGACCGTCGACACCGAGGCCGAGCTGGCCCGCTCGCAGCGGCAGACCGAGATGATCCTGCGGGCCGCGGCGGAAGGCGTCGTGGGCACCGACACCGACGGGCGGATCGTCCTCGTCAACCCGGCCGCCGCCCAGATCCTCGGCTACCGCGCCGGCGAACTCGGCGGCAAGGAGCTGCACACCCTCGTACTGCACTCCCGCCCCGACGGCTCGCCCTTCCCGTACGCGGAGTCGCCGCTCTCCGACACCCTGCGCTCCGGACGCAAGCACCGGGTGCGCGGGCAGGTGCTGTGGTCCAAGGGCGACAGGAAGGTACCGGTCGATCTGACGACCGCGCCCGTGCGCGACGGTGACCAGCTCGTCGGCGCCGTGATGACCTTCACCGACCGACGGCCGTACGACGCCCTGGCCGACGAGAAGGCCACCGCGGAGAAGCAGCACGCGCAGGAGATCGAGCGGCTCTCCGAGGAGCACGCCTCCGACCTCACCGCTCTGCGCCAGCAGCACGTGACCGAGCTGGAGGAGCTGCGCGAGCGGCACGCCGAGGAGCTGGCGTCCGGCGAGGAGCGGTACGCCGCGCTCGGCGAGCGGGAGAAGGACCGCTACGAGGCGCTGTCCGGCCGGCACGAGCAGCTGCTCACCCTGCTCAGCGGCTCCCTGCGCGGCCCCCTCGACGAGCTGCGCCGCGAGCTTGCGGCCCTCGCCGCCGACGACGCCGGCCAGCTGTGGCCGGAGGCCAACCAGGTGCTCCACCATCTGTCCGCGGGCTACTCCCGGATCACCCAGCTGATCGAGAACGTCCTCGGCTATCAGCGGCTCGACGCGGGCACGGACGACATCACCCGGACGAAGGTGATGCTCAACGCAGTCGTCGCCGCGGGTGTGGACGGTGCCGTCGAGCTGATCGGGCCCGGCCGGGTGCAGTTCGCCGTGCACGCCCCGCCCATCGAGGCCGAGGTCGACCCGCAGCGGCTCGCGACCGCGCTGGCGCACCTCGTGGCGGACGTCGCCGGGGTCGACGCGACGGGCAACACGCCCGTGTCCGCCGGTGGTTACCTGGACAACACCGTGGTGGTGGCCGCCGCGCAGCGCGGCGAGGTGGTACGGATCGAGGTCCGCGGGCCGTACGCCGGCGGAGACCCGGTGCACCAGCCGATCGTGCGCGGGATCGTCCGGGCCCACGGCGGCGTGCTGCAGACGCATGAGGTGCCGGGCATGAGCGGCAGCGCGTACGTACTCGAAGTGCCGATCGGCGGCGGTGCGGGCGCCGTCCCGGCTCCTGCCCTGCCCGCGGTCGCCTCCGACGCGCCCGCCTCGGCCGAGCGGACCTCCGGTGGCGGGCGGCGGCGGGCCCGGCGGTCCTCCGTGGACGCCTTCCTGGAGAGCGAGGTCCCCGGCGAGTCCGGTGCCGGGACGGAGGCGCCCGCGCCGACCGGACGGCGCAGGAGGCGGGTGGCCGAGGAGACGGCGTCGGTGCCGGCGGAGGACGCGGAGGCGTCCAGCGGCACCGGACGGCGGCGCGGGCGCCCCGCCGAGAACGCCGGAGGCGGTGGAGACGGCGGGGACGCCCGGTGCAGGCCATGGTGGGGTTCTGGGTTTGCGGGTGGTGGCG
>NZ_JBSGBN010000142.1:0-26365 GCF_053601275.1 Streptomyces sp. NPDC004752
GGCCGCTGCCCGCGGGCGGCCCCGGGGCCGTCGCCGCGCGGATCGCCGAGGCCGTGGGGGACGTACTGCCCGACGAGGGCGACCCCGACGCCCTGCGCACCCTCGTGCGGGCCCTCGCCGAGGGCTCGGCCGACCCCGCCGACCCGCTGTGCGCGGCCCATCTGCACTGCCCGCCGCTCGCCGTCGCGACCGCCGCCGACCTCGCGGTGAGTGCCCTCAACCCCTCTTTGGACTCCTGGGACCAGGCCCCCGCCGCCTCCGCGCTGGAAGCGGTCGTCACCCGTGAACTCGCCCATGAGATCGGCCTGGCGGACGCCCTCGTCACCACCGGCGGCACCGAGTCCAATCAGCTCGCGCTGCTGCTCGCCCGCGAGGCACAGGGCGGCGGCGTCCGGCTCGTGTGCGGGGCCAACGCCCACCACTCGCTGACCCGCGCCGCCTGGCTGCTGGGCCTGCCCGAACCCGTGGTCGTACCCGCGCCGGGCGGCATCCTCGATCCGGCCGTGCTCGACGACGCCCTCACCCGGCTCCCGCGCCCCCTGCTGGTCGCCGCCACCGCCGGCACCACCGACGCCGGCCTCATCGACCCGCTCCCCGAGATCGCCGGACTGTGCTCCGCCCACGGCGCCCGGCTGCACATCGACGCCGCCCACGGCGGGCCGCTCGTCTTCAGCGACCGGCACCGCGAGAAGCTCGCCGGTCTCGAAGCGGCCCACACCGTCACCCTCGACCTGCACAAACTCGGCTGGCAGCCCATCGCCGCGGGCCTGATCGCCGTGGCCCGCCCCCGCGACCTCGCCGTGCTCCGGCACCGCGCCGACTACCTCAACGCCGACGACGACACCGAGGCCGGGCTCCCCGACCTGCTCGGCCGCTCCCTGCGCACCACCCGCCGCCCCGACGTCCTCAAGATCGCCGTCACCCTCAAGACCCTCGGCCGCCGCGGGCTCGGCGCCCTGGTCGACCAGGTGTGCGCGCGGGCCCGGGAGTTGGCCGCCCTCGTCCGGGACGACCCCGGCTTCGAGCTGTACGCCCGGCCCGTCATCAGCACGGTCCTGTTCCGGCCCGCCGGGGCCGACGACGACGCTGTCGCCGGCGTACGGCGCGGCCTGCTGGAGGAGGGCCGGGCCGTGCTCGGCCGCGCCCGACTCGACGGCCGCCTCTGGCTGAAGGCCACCCTCCTCAACCCCCACACCCGCCCGGACGAACTGGCCCACCTCCTGAAACTCGTGGAAGGAACCACCCCCAGATGACCAGCCCTCCACACCACGAGACCGATGCCCCCCGCGATCTCGTCGGCATCGGCATCGGCCCGTTCAACCTCTCCCTCGCCGCCCTCGCCCACCCGCTCGCCGAACTCGACACCGTCTTCTACGAACAGCGCCCCGGCTTCGACTGGCACCCCGGACTGCTCATCGAGGGCGCCACCGTCCAGGTGCCCTTCCTCGCCGACCTGGTGACCCTCGCCGACCCGACCAGCCACTGGAGCTTCCTCAACTATCTGAGGAGCCGGCACCGGCTCTTCCCCTTCTACTTCGCCGAGCGTTTCCACAGCCGACGCGCCGAGTACGACGCCTACTGCCGCTGGGTCGCCGAGAACCTTCCCGGACTGTGCTTCTCCCACCAGGTCGACGCCGTCCGCTGGAACCCCGAACGCGATGTCTTCGAGGTCGACTACACCCGGCTCGACACCGAGGGCGAGGCCGAGTCCCTCGGCCGCACCCACACCAGGAACATCGTCCTCGGCGTCGGCACCGCCCCCTATGTCCCCGATCCGCTGAAGCCGCTGGTGGAGACACCCGGCGTTCCCGTCGTACACGCCGCCGACTACCTGGAGCACCGCGAAGCGTTCCTCGCCGCCGGGCATGTCACCGTCGTCGGTTCGGGCCAGTCCGGCGCCGAGGTCTTCCTGGACCTGCTGCGCCACCGTCCGCCCGGCCGCGAGCGGCTCCACTGGCTGGGCCGCACGGCCGCCTTCGCGCCCATGGAGTACTCCAAGCTGGGCCTGGAACACTTCACACCCGACTACAGCCGTTACTTCCACAGCCTGCCCGAACCGGTCCGCGACCGGCTCGTCGCCGCCCAGTGGCAGCTCCACAAGGGAATCGACGCCGAGACCATCGCCGCCATCCACGACGAGCTGTACCGCCGCACCGTGCACGGCGGCTGGCCCGACGCCGTGCTCACTCCCGGGGTCCGGGTGCGCACGGCGGGCCGCGTCGCCACCACCAAGGTCGAACTCCATCTGGAACACATCCAGCAGGACACCCGCTCCCGGCTCACCACCGACGCGGTCGTCCTCGCCACCGGCTACCGGGAACGCCCACTGGACCGCATCCTCGCCGGACTCGACCCCTATGTGCGCCGCGACAGCGTCGGCCGGCCCCGGGTGGACGAGGCGTTCCGGCTCGTGCTCGACCCGTCCGTCACGGGGACGGCGTATGTGCAGAACGCGGAACGGCACACCCACGGCGTCGGCGCCCCCGACCTGGGCCTGGCCGCCTGGCGCAGCGCCACCATCCTCAACGCCCTGACGGACAAGGAGACATACCCGCTGCCCGACCGGACGGCCTTCACCAGCTTCGGACTCGAACCGCTCCGGCCGGTTCCCCCCGCCCGGCAGACGAGGGTACTCACCCCGCTCGTCGGCGACCGGAACTGACGAAACGGCCCCGGGCCGAGGCCCGGGGCCGAGTGGGAGACCCTAGAACACCGGCGTGCCGGCGCGGGTCAGCTTCCAGTCCACCGACGCGAAGTCCTTGGGATCCAGGACACCCTTCGCGGTCACCCACTCCGCGATCCGGGTCCGGATCTCCGTCGACTCCGACCACAGCTCCTGGGCCGAGGCCACGTGCGGGAACGCGCCGCCGCCGTTGGCCCGGTAGTTGTTCACCGCGAGCACGAACTTCTGTGTGTCGTCCAGCGCGGCCCCGTTGAAGGTGAGGTTCTTGATCCGCGAACCGGCCGGCTGGGCGATGTCGATGTCGTACCGGAGCCCCGACACATAGTCGTAGTTGTAGTCGGGACGGCCGCCCGCGTTGGTGAGCTTCTGCACATCGACCACCGCGTCGGGGGCCGTCTGGACGTAGTACTCCGCCGAGTACTCCAGGTACGCCCGCACCTGGGCGCCGGTCAGCAGCTTCGCGACCAGCGTGTTGTCGTACACATACAGGCCCGACAGATCCCGGATCGTCACCTTGCCGGCCGGGATCTGCGCAGTGCGGGAGAACGGCGACGCCTGCGAGATCACCGGCAGCGAGGCGTACTCGGTGCCCGCCAGTGCGGCCCTGACCACGTCCTCCTGCACCTTGTTGATGAGGTCGATGATCGGCGCGTCCGTGTAGCGGGCGTCGACCGTGGTCAGCGTCTCGGTGGCGGTACCGACCACCTGGTTGACGTATTCGACGACCTTCGCGTGCTCCTCGGACAGCAGCTTGGTGATCTTCGGGTCGTCGGCGACGGTGTTGGAGTTGCGCAGCGAGGCGGAGACCGACTCCACCGTCCAGCGACCCCGCGCGAACACCAGCTCGATGTCGAACAGGGTGAGCCGCTCGGCGAAGTACAGCGGCTCGGACAGTACGACCGTCCTGCCGGTCTTCTCGTTGGTGACCTTCAGCTCCGGGATCTCCACGTGGGAGTGCCCGACCAGGATCGCGTCGATGCCCGGCACCTGCCGGGCGACGTTGGCCGCCGCGTTCTCCACGTACGGCACCTGGTCGCCGTACGACGACGTACCGGAGGTGCCGGAGTGCGCCGAGACGACCACGACGTCCGCGCCCATGGAGCGCAGCTTCGGCACCCACTTCGCGGCCTGCTCCTCCAGGCCCGGGAACTTCAGTTTGCCCTGCACCAGCGCCTTGTCCCAGATGGCGATGCCCGGGTTGGTCAGGCCGAGCACGGCGACGGTGACCGGCGGGGCGCCGTGCACGCGGAACTTCTTGATGAAGTAGGGCGGGAAGGCGGGCTTGAGGGTCTTCGCGTCGACGGCGTTGGCGCCGAGCAGCGGGAAGTGCAGCTGCTCCTCGAACGTGCGCAGCGTCTCGATGCCGTAGTTGAACTCGTGGTTGCCGAGGGCCGCCGCGTCATAGCCGATCGCGTTCATCGCCAAGGCCATCGGATGCACCGGGCCGCCCTCGGCGGTGATCGGGTCGACCTTCGCGTAGTAGTACGTCAGCGGGGTGCCCTGGATGGTGTCGCCGGCGTCCAGGAGCAGCGTGTTCTCGCGGCCCTTCTCCCCCCGCACCTGGTTGATCAGGGTGGAGACGCGGGCCAGGCCCATCGCGTTGCCGGCGGCGTCGGAGTACTCCGCGTCCTTGAAGTAGTCCCAGTTGAAGACGTGCCCGTGCAGATCGGTGGTGCCCATGACGGTCAGGGAGTGGCGCTTTTGCCGCTTGCCGGGCCAGCTGTGCCCGGGCGACGTCGATGCCTGCGCCGGGGCCGCCGCGGCACCCGCGACCGCCACTCCCGCTCCGGTTGCTGCGGACTTCTGAAGGAACTTCCGGCGGTTCAGCGGCATCTTGCGGTCTCCTCGGGAATGGTCCAACGACGCGCGTAGATTGTGGCCCGGCCCGGTCGACGGCAACAGATCCGGCAGGTTTCGATCTGGTGACCTCATCGGTGAACTCCCCGATCCCGCCTGGGGAAAGGCGTGACAGAGTGGGGCGTATGACCACTCCCTCGCCCGAGCCGCCCCGCGTCGCCGTCCGCGGCGAGGCGCATCTGGAAGTCGACCCGGAGATCGCCCGCATCGGCATCACCGTCACCGCCCGCGGACGGGACCGGCGTTCGGCCCTGGACGACCTCACCCGCCGCAACGCCGCCGTCCTCGACCTCGTCAAGTCCTACGGCGAGGCGGTGGAGCGACTGGAGACGGGCTTCCTGTCCATCACCCCGGAGCTGTCCGCGCACGGCCGGGGCGAGCGTGTGCGCACCTACCACGGCAGCGTGCACCTCACCGCCGAGCTGTCCGACTTCCCGGCGCTCGGCGAACTCACCGCACGCCTCGCCGACTTGGAGCTGACCCGGGTCGACGGCCCCCGGTGGGCGCTGCGCCCCGGCTCACCGGTGCACCGGCAGGCCCGCCAGGAGGCGGTGCGCGAGGCGGTCCGGCGGGCCCGCGAGTACGCGGAGGCGCTCGGCACCTCACTGGCCGCGCTGGTCGAACTCGCCGACATCGGCGCGGAGAACGCCGAGCCCCACGGCCACCCCGGTGCGCGCGCCCGCTCCCTGGCCTTCGCCGCGGGGGCGGAGAACACGGCACCCCCGCTCGACCTCGAACCCCAGCGGCAGCATGTGTACGCACAGGTCAACGCCCGATTTACGATGGCACCCCCGCGGCTGTGAGCCCATTGCGGAACCACGGCAGCACCCGCCGGATTTCGACCGGGCCATGTCGATCGTGTGCGCATTCCGGAAGAGTGGAGCGAATCTTCCCGGGAATGCGACGGCCGGTAACCGTCGGCTGATTCTCTACGGCCGTCCGTGACCGGCCCGCCGGGCCATTCCGGTCGCTCTGTATGCTCATCAGAGCGCCCGGCCGCACAATTCAACAGTTGTCAATAACCCTTTACGTAAAGGTTGTTGAGTAGTCATGTCCGGCCAATTCTCTACCCGCCGGTAAGCCCTAGGCTCGATGCATGCGCCGAGCAAAGATCGTCTGTACATTGGGGCCCGCCACCGACTCGTACGACCAGGTCAAGGCCCTGGTCGAGGCCGGGATGGACGTCGCCCGATTCAACCTCAGCCACGGCGGTCCCGCCGAGCACGAGGAGCGTTACCGGCACGTGCGAAAGGCGGCCGACGAGACCGGCCGCAGCGTCGGCCTCCTCGCCGACCTTCAAGGTCCGAAGATCCGCCTCGGCCGCTTCCTCGAAGGTCCGGTACTCCTTGAACGCGGCGACACCTTCACCATCACGGTGGAGCCGGACACCGAAGGCGACCGCAACCAGTGCGGAACCACCTACTCCGGCCTGGCCGCCGACGTCACGCCCGGTGAGCGCATCCTCGTCGACGACGGCAAGGTCTGCCTGGAGGTCACCTCCGTGGACGGCCCCCGGGTGCACACCACGGTGGTCGAGGGCGGCATGGTCTCCGACCACAAGGGCCTCAACCTGCCGGGCGTCGCCGTCTCCGTGCCCGCGCTCTCCGAGAAGGACGAGGCCGACCTCCGCTGGGCCCTGCGTACCGGCTTCGACGTCATCGCGCTCTCCTTCGTCCGCAGCGGCAAGGACATCGAGGGCGTCCACCGCATCATGGACGAGGAGGGCCGCCGCCTCCCGGTGATCGCGAAGGTCGAGAAGCCGCAGGCCGTGGACGCCATCGACGAGATCGTGGCCGCCTTCGACGGCATCATGGTGGCGCGCGGCGACCTGGGCGTCGAAATGCCCCTGGAGCAGGTTCCGATCGTCCAGAAGCGCGCCGTCAAGCTCGCCAAGCGCAACGCCAAACCGGTCATCGTGGCCACCCAGATGCTGGACTCGATGATCGAGAACTCGCGCCCCACCCGGGCCGAGGCGAGCGATGTCGCGAACGCCGTCATCGACGGCACGGACGCGGTGATGCTGTCCGGCGAGACCAGCGTCGGCAAGTACCCGGTCGAGACGGTCCGCACCATGGCCCGTATCGTCGAGGCGGCCGAGGAGGACATCCTGGCCAAGGGCCTCCCGCCGCTGACCGAGCGGAACAAGCCCCGCACCCAGGGCGGTGCGGTGGCCCGCGCGGCGGCGGAGATGGGCGACTTCCTCGGCGCGAAGTTCCTGGTCGCCTTCACCCAGTCCGGAGACACCGCCCGCCGGCTGTCCCGCTACCGCTCCCCGATCCCGCTGCTGGCCTTCACCCCGGAGCCGGCGACCCGCTCCCAGCTCAGCCTCACCTGGGGTGCGGAAACCTTCCTGGGCCCGCACGCCGGTTCCACCGACGCCATGGTCGAGCAGGTCGACGAGCTGCTCCTGAAGTACGGCCGCTGCCAGAAGGGCGACATCGTCGTCATCACGGCGGGCTCCCCGCCCGGTGTCTCGGGCACGACGAACATGGTGCGCGTCCACCACATCGGCGAGGACGACAGCCCCCGATAACGGCAGTCCCCGGATAACGGCAGCCCCGCGATAACGGCGGCCTCTGATAAAGGGCAGCCCTCGATGGCGGTGGCGATGGCGACGGCGGGTGGGCCGCCGTAAGGGCCCGGTTACACGAAAGGGCCCCTCCGAAAGGAGGGGCCCGGAAGAATTCACTGATCTTGGATTCCAAGGAAAAGTGCCCCGGGTCGGACTCGAACCGACACTGTACGGGTTTTGAATCCGTTGCCTGCTGCCAATTGGGCTACCGGGGCTCGAAGAATCAAAGGTTTTCCCCGACCCTCCGCGCGTCCACCATACCGTAGCTAGGTAGGCTCTTGTCAGCAGTACCCCTGCCCTGAGCGAGGAGCCCCCGTGACCGCCGAGTCGCCCCAGCCCGTAGACGTGCCCGACGACGACAGGTCGCACGTGCCGCCGCTGACGACCCGCGTCGTCATCGCCGAGGACGAGGCGCTGATCCGGCTCGACCTGAAGGAGATGCTGGAGGAGGAGGGGTACACCGTCGTCGGTGAGGCCGGTGACGGGGAGCAGGCCGTGGAACTCGCCCGCGAACACCGGCCCGACCTTGTGATCCTCGACGTGAAGATGCCCAAGCTGGACGGCATCTCCGCGGCCGAGAGGATCGCCGAGGAGTCCATCGCCCCGGTCCTCATGCTCACAGCCTTCTCCCAGCGCGATCTCGTCGAGCGCGCCCGCGACGCCGGTGCCATGGCATACCTGGTGAAGCCGTTCAGCAAGAGCGACGTGGTACCGGCCATCGAGATGGCCGTCTCCCGCTTCAACGAGCTGCGGCAACTGGAGAAGGAGGTCGCCGACCTCACACAGCGGCTGGAGACCCGCAAGCTGGTCGACCGCGCGAAGTCCATCCTCCAGACCGAGTACGGGCTGACCGAACCGGCCGCCTTCCGATGGATCCAGAAGACCTCCATGGACCGCCGGATGTCCATGCAGCAGGTAGCCGAGGCCGTCATCGCGGACAGCGCCGAGAAGAAGTCCGGCAAGCCGGACCGGGACTGACCGCCACCCACCACGACGAGACCCGCGCCCTCGTGTTCCGGGGCGCGAACCTCGCCATCCCCCCTTCGTACCGCGCCTGAGCGGATCTGAGGCCGGGTGTGCCTTGGGCACGGACGCGCGGTGCGGCAGCGCCCCTGAAGGGGCGCGGGGAACTGCGCGACCGGCCACGACGCTCCCGCACCCGGCCGACGCCGGATCTGCAACCGGCCGACGCCGCACATCGGCCAAACCCGCGGAGCGAACCCGCGGAGCGTTCAGTGCTCGCACGGGTGTGCCTTGGGCACGGACGCGCGGTGCGGCAGCGCCCCTGAAGGGGCGCGGGGAACTGCGCGACCGGCCCCGACGCTCCCGCACCCGGCCGACGCCGGATCTGCAACCGGCCGACGCCGCACATCGGCCAAACCCGCGGAGCGAACCCGCGGAGCGCTTAGTCCTCGCCCAGGTACGCCTTGCGTACCGACTCGTCGTGCAGCAGTTCCTGCCCGGTGCCCGACAGGACGATGGTGCCGACCTCCATGACATGGCCGTGATCGGCGAGGGAGAGCGCCGCCTGGGCGTTCTGTTCGACCAGCAGAATCGTCGTGCCCTGGGCCTTCAAATCAGCGATGGTGGCCATGATCTTCTGCATCATGATCGGCGACAGACCCATCGAGGGCTCGTCGAGCATCAGCAGCTTCGGCTGGGACATCAGCGCCCGGCCCATCGCCAGCATCTGCTGCTCACCGCCGGACAAGGTGCCCGCGGCCTGCTTGCTGCGCTCCCCGAGGACGGGGAACAGGTCGTAGGCGCGCTGGATGTCCTTCTCGATGCCCGGCCTGTCGCTGCGCAGGAAGGCGCCCAGACGGAGATTGTCCTCGATGGTCATCCGCGGGAAGATGTGCCGCCCCTCGGGGGAGTGGGCGAGCCCCAGCGCGACCACCTGGTGCGCGGGCACCTTCTTCAGCGATCTGCCGTTGAACCGGATCTGCCCGCCGACCGGCCTGAGCAGCCCCGAAAGCGTACGCAGCGTGGTGGTCTTGCCGGCCCCGTTGGTGCCGATGAGGGTGACCACCTCGCCGGCCTCGACCGTGAAGGAGATGCCCTTGACGGCCTCGATCTTGCCGTAGGCGACCCGGAGGTCTTCCACTTCGAGCAGAGCGGTCATCGGTCGTTCTCCTTGCCGGGCGCGGCGTCCCGCGGAGTGTCGGCGTGCGCCTCGGCGGCCTCGACCTCGGCGACCTCCTCGGCACCGGGCGCGTTCTCGAACGGCTCGCCCAGGTAGGCGGCGACGACCCGCTCGTCACCCTGCACCGTCGCACTGTCGCCCTCGATGAGCTTCTCGCCCTGCACGAGGACGGCGACGCGGTCGCAGAGGTTGAAGATGAAGCGCATGTCGTGCTCGATGACGAGGACGGCGATGCCCTGGTCGCGGATGGCGAAGACCAGTTCCTCGGTGGCCCGGGTCTCCTGCGGGTTCATGCCCGCGGTCGGCTCGTCGAGGAGCAGCAGCCCCGGCTCGCTCGCCAGCGCCCGGGCGATCTCCAGCTTGCGCTGCTCGCCGTAGGGCAGGTTGCGGGCCAGATGCTCGGCCTTCTGGTCCAGGCCGACGAACCGCAGCAGCTCCATGGCGCGTTCGCGGGAGGCCGCCTCGGCCCGGTGGAAGCCGGGGCCGCGCAGCAGGGCCGACCAGAGGCCCTCCTTGGTACGGGTGTGGCGGCCGACGAGGACGTTCTCCAGCACCGTCATGTTGGCGAACAGCCGGATGTTCTGGAAGGTGCGGGCGATACCGGCCGCCGTGACCTTGAACGACTTCGGCGGCAGCACGGCGCCCCGGTAGCGGACCTCGCCCTCGGTCGGGACGTACAGGCCCGTCAGACAGTTGAAGAAGGTCGTCTTGCCGGCGCCGTTCGGGCCGATCAGGCCCACGATCTCGGCGCTGCCCACGGAGAGGTCGACCTTGCGCACGGCCGTCAGGCCACCGAAGCGCATGGTGACGCCGCGGGCGTCGAGCACGACCTCGCCGGGTGCGGAGGCCCCGGGCGCGGCGTCCCGGGGGGTGGTGTCGGTAGTCATCGTGGTTCAGGCCCCTGCCTTGGTGAGGACGGCGGGCGCTTCGGCCTCTTCGTGGAATTCGAGCCGGCGGCGCCGGTTGGGAATCAGGCCCTCCGGACGGAAGCGCATCAGCAGGACGAGCGCGACACCGAAGGCGAAGAGCTGGTACTCGCCGAGGAACTGGAGCTTGTTGGGGATCAGATACAGCAGGGCCGCGCCGATGAGCGGCCCGCTGATGGTGCCCATGCCGCCGAGGACCACCGCGGCCAGCAGGAAGGCCGAGTTGGGCGGGATGGCACCGGCGAAGAGGTACTGGTCCGGGGTGACCGTGTAGGTGACGTGGGCCTGGACCGTACCGGCCAGGCCGGCCAGCGAGGCGCCGACGGCGAACGCGATGAGCTTGACACGGAAGCCGTTGATGCCCATGGCGAGGGCCGCGGTCTCGTCCTCGCGGATGGCCACCCAGGCACGGCCGATGCGGGAGTCGCCGCTGCGCCGGAAGACCAGCACGACGACCGCGGTGATGATCAGCATCAGGAAGAAGTAGTTGGCGAACCGGCCGATGGTGAAGCCGCCGATGTCGTGCTGGGCACCGAGGTCGAATCCGAGGATCTTGAGGTTCGGGATCGAGGCGATGCCGTTGGATCCGTTGGTGAGGTCGGGGCCGGAGGTGCCGTCGAGGTTCTGGGCGGCGATCCGGAAGATCTCACCGAAGCCGAGGGTGACGATGGCGAGGTAGTCGCCGCGCAGCCGCAGGGTCGGGGCGCCGATGAGCACACCGAAGACGAGGGAGGCGGCGGCGCCCACCAGGACGGCGGCCCAGAACGGGAAGTGCACGTCGAACGGCGAGCCGGGCGAGCCGGAGACCAGGGCCGCCGCGTAGGCGCCGACGCCGAGGAAGGCCACATAGCCGAGGTCGAGCAGGCCCGCGAGGCCGACGACGATGTTCAGACCGAGGGCGACGGTCGCGAAGATGAGGATGTACACGCCCACCGTGGCGTACTGGTCGTCGGTCTGTGTGAAGGGGAACAGGGCCGCCGCGACGAAGGCGCCGGCGAGGGTGACGTTCTGGTGCCGGGAGGTGACCTGGGACGCCTGGGCGACCAGCCCCGCCGTGTTGAGCGCGGCGAAGCCGAACCCCGCCGTGATCAGGAAGCCGATGAACAGCTCGTCGTACGAGGTGCCGATGCCGTAGGTGAAGACGACCAGACCGAGGGCGAGGATCACGACGATGACCAGGATCTCGGCGTACGACGGCAGCGTGCCCACGGGGCGGGGAGTGCCACCGGCGTAGGAGGCCCTGAGCGTCTGCCACCCGTGGGCGAGGCGGTGCCGGGCGCGCGCCCAGCCGGATTCGTCCGGGTCGAGCGGGTCGGGCTCCGGCCGCTCGAACGGCAGTGCGTGCGCACCGAGTAGGGCGATCAGGGAGGCCGCGGCGGCGAGATAGCCGCCGGGCTCCAGGTTGACGACGCCGCCGAGTTTGACGCTGATCGCGATGACCGTGTACCAGGCGGTGGCGAAGACGGCGAGCGAGGCGAACCGGAGAGCGCCGTCGCAGCCCGCGGGCGTCAGCCGGTTCAGGCCCTTCACCCCGTCCTTCACCCGGTACGAGCAGAGGCCGAACAGCGCGGTCAGCGCCCCGGCTATCAGCACCAGGACCTGGAGGCCGCCGGGGTAGCCGTAGACGGTGAGGTCGCCGGGGAACTCGGATGTCCAGGTCCAGGCGAGGAACGTCGAGACGACGCTGAGGGCGCCGCCGCCGGTGGCGAGGGCGCGTGCGACGGGCGCCGGGATGCCGAGGGCACCGCTTGTGCGGCCGGAGACGGGGGCGTTGGGGGTTTTGGCTGCGGTGGTCCGTGTGGTCATCGGTGTCACGCCCTGTCCGCGACGCGCTCGCCGAGCAGGCCCTGCGGCCTGAACAGCAGTACGAGGATGAGGAGTACAAAGGCCCAGACGTCGGCCCAGGACTGGCTGCCGAACTTGTCCATGCCCGGGATGTCGGCGATGTACGCGGTGGCCAAGGTTTCTGCGACGCCGAGGACGACGCCGCCGATCATGGCGCCGTAGATGTTGCCGATGCCGCCGAGGACGGCCGCCGTGAACGCTTTCAGGCCGAGGATGAAGCCCATCTTGAAGTCGATCTGGCCGTACTTCAGGCCGTGGGCGACACCGCCGACGGCCGCGAAGGCGGCACCGAGGGCGAAGGCGATCACGATGATGCGGTCGGTGTTGACGCCCATGAGCTTCGCGGTGTCCGGATCCTGGGCGGTGGCCTGCATGCCGCGTCCGGTGCGGGTCTTCATGACGAAGTAGGCGAGGACGGCCATGCTGACGGGCGCCGCGACGATCAGGAAGATGTCGCCCGTCTGGATCGTGACGTTGCCGAGGTGGAACGGGCCGCCGTCGATCTGCGGGAAGGTGCGCGCGGACTTGGCCTCGGGGTACCAGGCCCAGACAGCCTGCTGGAGGGCCAGGGACAGGCCGATGGCGGTGATGAGCGGAGCGAGGCGGGGAGCGCCGCGCAGCGGGCGGTAGGCGAGCCGCTCCGCTCCCACCGCGACGGTGACGGAGACCAGGATGGCGCCGATGAGCATGAGCGGCAGGGCCACCCACATGGTGGTGCCGTCGGGCAGCACCCACAGATGGACCGAGAGGGCCCCGAAGGCGCCGGTCATGAAGATCTCGCCGTGGGCGAAGTTGATGAGCTGGACGATGCCGTAGACCATGGTGTACCCGATGGCGACCAGCCCGTACATGGATCCCAGTAGCAGGCCGTTGACCAGCTGCTGCGGCAGTTCGTTCACCGCATGTCCTCCGAGACGTTCGAATGTTTCGACGGATGACGGATGGAGCCGCATGCGAGTCCGCGCGGGGCGCCTGTGGAAGTGCGCCCCGCGCGGCTCGTGTGATGCGCGCGGATCAGCCGGTGTAGGTACCGGACTTGACCGGTACCCAGGCGCCGTTCTTGACGGCGTACACGGTGAGCTGCTTGTTGGTCGCGTCACCGTACTCGTCGAAGGAGACCGTGCCGGTCACCCCCTCGAAGGTGACGTTCTGCATGGCCTCGGTGATCTTCGCGCGGGCGTCGGACGGCAGCTTGCCGCCGTTGTCCTCGACGACCTTCTTCACGGCCTCGATGATCGCCCAGCCGGAGTCGTAGGAGTAACCGCCGTACGCCTCGTATGCCTCCTTGTAGCCCGCGGCCTTGTAGTTGGCGACGAACTCCTTGGCGGACGCCAGCTCTTCGACCGGGGCGCCGACCGAGGTGGCGAGGTCGCCGGTGGCGCTGGCACCGGCCAGCTTGATGAAGTCGGCGCTGTAGACGCCGTCACCGCCGATCAACGGGACCTTGCCGCCGGCGGCCTTGATCTGCTTGCTCAGCGGGCCGGCCTGTGGGTACTCGCCGCCGTAGTAGACGACGTCGGCACCCGAGTTCTTGACCTTGGTGGCGACCGCGGAGAAGTCCTTGTTGTCCGGGTTGATGTGCTCGCTGCCGACCACGGTGCCGCCGAGCTTCTTGAACTCCTCGGTGAAGGTGCCGGCGAGGCCCGCGCCGTAGGTCTTCTTGTCGTCGATGACGAAGACCTTCTTCTTCTTGGCATCGTTGAACAGGTAGCGCGCGGCGAACGGGCCCTGGATGGCGTCCGTGGTCGCGGTGCGGAAGTACGACTTGTACGGACGCGCCTTCGACGTTCGCCAGTTGGTGCCCTGCGACAGGGCCGGGTTGGTGTTGGCCGGCGAGACCTCGACCAGCTTGGCGTCGTCGAAGACCTTCTGCATCGACTCGCCCACCGACGAGTTCAGCGGGCCGACGACACCGAGCACGCTCTTGTCGGCGACGAGCTTGGTGGCGTTCTGCTGGCCGGAGGAGGACTGCCCCTGGTCGTCGAGGGCCTCCGACTTGAAGGTGATGCCCTTCACGTAGTTCTGCTTGTTCGCGGTCTTGGCCGCGAGGTCCACCGAGTTCTTGATGCCGAGGCCCAGCGCGGACAACTCGCCGGTCAGTGGCGCGTCGACGCCGATGACAACGGTGGTGCCACCGCTGCCGGAGTCCGAGTCCTTGTCGCCGCTGTCGCGCGAACCGCAGGCGGTGAGGGTAAGTGCTCCCGCCGCCAGCGCGGCGGTGATGGCGATGAACGAACGTTGACGCACGATCCATCCTTTCCCCTGGCACGACCGCACCCCGGTGGAAACGGTCGAGTCGCGCGCTGGGCCGAAAACACAATCGACGGCGCGGTGACTGGCCGTGACTCTAGGCCCGGCGTGCGGAATGGGGAGAGAGTCTGGTCAAGGCTGTGACGCTCTTGTTATGACACGAGTAATGCAGAGTAATGCAGAGCGGTACACCCTGGGGGGAACGCGCGAATTCCGGTCGATTCGCCCCGTCCGCATGGTGAGAACCCGCAGGCCCTGCCGTGATCTGTTCAGGTGTCTCAGGTGTTTTGGTGATTACTGGCGTCTGTTGTCGCAGGCAACTCGAAGGGCTTCTGAGGGCTGCTGTGCGTAGCGTGACCCAGGATGAAACTGTGGGCTTGCATTGCATGCGTATTACGCAGAGTTACTTCCAGGAAAGGGAGATCGGCGGCCTTCGGTACTTTTCCGTATTCCGTCACGTGCAGGGTTGTCGTGATCTTGCGGGGAGAGCCCGCTTTTGCCCGGAAAGGCGCCCGCACCGTCACGACCAGCGAATTTCCGGCGCACGGCCGGGTCACCGGGGCACCGTGACCGGCGGTCCTGGGGCGCCGCCGAGCAGCACCGAGAAGCCAAAACCGCGGGGCGGTACGCCCGGCGGGGCGGGCGCTCCGGCCAGGTAGGAATGGCCGATCACCCGGGCGGGATACGGCGGTTCGGGCGGTGGCGGGGCGTGCGGCCGCGTGCAGCGCCCCAAAGGGGCGCGGGGAACTGCGTGACCGGCCACGACGCCGCCGCAGCCGAACGACGGCGCTTCACGGCCCTCCCCGCGGAGCGTATCCGCGTGCCCTCACCGGGCTCGACCGGACCGACACCGCTCGCTGCCACGGCCCTTGGCCCGGGGTGTCGGTATCGCTCCACGCGGACCGAGCGCGCCTCACAGCCGATCAACTCACCGGCCCTGGCGCCCCGTTGGCAGGGCGCGAGCGACGGGGATCAGCGGCTCGGCGCGGGCCGCTGTCAGCCCTGGGCGGGACGGGCCCGGGCCTCGTCGTCCGTGGTGGCGTCACGCAGCAGACAGGTCAGCCGGGCGCTGCACACCCGCCGCCCCGCCTCGTCACTGATCACGATCTCGTACGTCGCCGTGCTCCGCCCCCGGTGCACCGGCGTCGCCACCCCGGTGACCAGGCCCGACCGCACACCCCGGTGGTGCGTGCAGTTGAGGTCGACGCCCACGGCGATCTTCGAACTGCCCCCGTGCAGCATCGAGCCCACCGAGCCCAGGGTCTCCGCCAGCACGGCGGACGCACCGCCGTGCAGCAGCCCGTACGGCTGGGTGTTCCCCTCCACCGGCATCGTCCCCACGACCCGCTCCGCCGACGCCTCGACGATCTGCACGCCCATCCGCGTCCCGAGGTGGCCCGCGGAGAACAGAGCCGACAGGTCCACCCCGAGCGCGCCGTACTCGTCGACGATCTCCCGCGGGAACTTCACGTGCCGCTGTTCGCCCATCGACCAGGCTCCGTTCGTCGTGATCAACTCGCTGGAACTCGCTGGAACTTGCTGGAACTCGACTGAGCTGGGGGTGCCCCCGGACGGAGTCCGGGGGAACTCAGTCGGTCGCCGATTGTTCCAGACGCACCACGACGGACTTGCTGGCCGGGGTGTTGCTGGTATCCGCGGTGGCGTCCAGCGGCACGAGCACATTCGTCTCGGGGTAGTACGCCGCCGCACAGCCCCGCGCGGTCGGGTAGTGCACGACCCGGAACCCCGGTGCCCGGCGCTCCACGCCGTCCCGCCACTCGCCGATCAGATCGACGTACGAGCCGTCGGCGAGCCGCAGTTCCCGCGCGTCCTCCGGATTCACCAGCACCACCCGGCGCCCGTTCCTGATGCCCCGGTAGCGGTCGTCGAGGCCGTAGACGGTGGTGTTGTACTGGTCGTGAGAGCGGATCGTCTGCAGCAGCAGACGGCCCTCCGGCAGCTTCGGGTACTCGATCGGCGCCGCCGTGAAGTTCGCCTTCCCCGTGGCCGTCGGGAAGCGGCGTTCGTCGCGCGGGGCGTGCGGCAGCGCGAAACCGCCGGGCCGGGCCACGCGCGCGTTGAAGTCCTCGAAGCCGGGGATCACGCGCGCGATACGGTCCCGGATCGTCGCGTAGTCCCGCTCGAACTCCTCCCAGGGGACCACGCTGTCCGCGCCGAGCACCCGGCGCGCGAGCCGGCACACGATCGCCGGCTCGGACAACAGCCGCGGGCTCGCCGGTTCCAGCCGGCCCCGGGAGCCGTGCACCATGCCCATGGAGTCCTCGACGGTCACGAACTGCTCGCCGGACCCCTGCAGATCACGCTCGGTACGGCCCAGGGTGGGCAGGATCAGCGCACGCGCGCCCGTGACCACATGCGAGCGGTTGAGCTTCGTCGACACGTGCACGGTCAGCCGCGCGCGCCGCATGGCCGCCTCGGTCACCCGGGTGTCGGGGGAGGCGGAGACGAAGTTGCCGCCCATCGCGAAGAAGACCTTCGCGGCACCGTCGCGCAGGGCGCGGATGGCGCGTACGACGTCGTAGCCGTGCTCGCGCGGCGGGGCGAAACCGAACTCCTTCTCCAGGGCGTCCAGGAAGGCCGGGGCGGGCCGCTCGAAGATGCCCATCGTCCGGTCGCCTTGCACGTTCGAGTGGCCGCGCACCGGGCACACGCCGGCGCCCGGACGCCCGATGTTGCCGCGCAGCAGCAGGAAGTTGACCACCTCGCGGATGGTCGGCACGGAGTGCTTGTGCTGGGTGAGGCCCATGGCCCAGCAGACGATCGTGCGCTCGGAGGCGAGCACCATCGCCAGCGCCCGGTCGATCTCCGCGCGCGTGAGGCCCGTCGCCGTCAGCGTCTCGTCCCAGTCGGCGGCGCGGGCGGCCGCGGCGAACTCCTCGTAGCCATGGGTGTGCTCACGGACGAAGTCCTCGTCGACGGCGCCGTCGGTCTCAAGGATCAGCTTGTTGAGGAGGCGGAAGAGGGCCTGGTCGCCGCCGATGCGGATCTGCAGGAACAGATCGGTCAGCGCGGCGCCCTTGAGCATGCCCTGCGCGGTCTGCGGGTTCTTGAACCGCTCCAGGCCCGCCTCGGGCAGCGGGTTGACACTGATGATCCTCGCGCCGTCGGCCTTGGCCTTCTCCAGGGCGGAGAGCATCCGCGGGTGGTTCGTCCCCGGGTTCTGGCCGGCGACGATGATCAGGTCGGCCTTGTGGAGGTCCTCCAACAGGACGCTGCCCTTGCCGATGCCGATGGTCTCGGAGAGGGCCGAGCCGGACGACTCGTGGCACATGTTCGAGCAGTCGGGCAGGTTGTTCGTGCCCAGCTCGCGCGCGAAGAGCTGGAAGAGGAACGCGGCCTCGTTGCTGGTGCGGCCCGATGTGTAGAAGACGGCCTCGTCGGGGGAGGAGAGCGCCGCGATCTCGTCGGCGACGATGCCGAAGGCGCGCTCCCAGGTGACCGGCTCGTAGTGCTCGCCGCCCTCCGGGAGATACATGGGGTGGGTGAGCCGCCCCTGCTGTCCCAGCCAGTAGCCGCTGCGGGCGGCCAGGTCGGCGACCGGGTGCGCGGCGAAGAACTCCGGGGTGACCCGGCGCAGGGTGGCCTCCTCGGCCACCGCCTTCGCGCCGTTCTCGCAGAACTCCGCCGTGTGCCGGTGGTCCGGCTCCGGCCAGGCGCAGCCCGGGCAGTCGAAGCCGTCCTTCTGATTGACGCGCAGCAGGGTCAGCGCGGTGCGCTTCACCCCCATCTGCCGCTGGGCGACGCGCAGCGTGTGACCGATGGCCGGCAGCCCCGCCGCCGCGTGCTGGACCTCGCCGACCTGCGGCGCGTCCTGGACCGGATCACCCTTCGGTGGCTTCGTCGCCATCACGCGCTCCCCTCGACGACTGCATCTGTGCGCTCGCATTCGATACTCCCACGCGGCAGTGACAACACTCCCACGCGGCGGTGACAACGATCGAGGCCGGGCAAGGACGGGGACCGTGGCCACCGCCCGCCCCGGCGACGTGCCGCGGTTCCTCGCCACCACCGCTACTCGCCACCGCTACCCGCCACCGCTACCCGCCCTCGCCCGACCGCGGCCCGGAGCGCGGGGCCGGGGCCGACTGTCGGTGCGGCGTGGCAGGATCGGGTGCGTGGCAGAGACAGCATCGAAGAAGACCGACACGACCCCTGGCGGCGGCCGTCCCCGGCTCATGCTCATGGACGGGCACTCGCTGGCCTACCGCGCGTTCTTCGCGCTGCCCGCGGAGAATTTCACGACCGCGACGGGCCAGCCGACAAACGCGATCTACGGCTTCGCGTCGATGCTGGCCAACACACTGCGTGACGAGGCGCCCACGCACTTTGCGGTGGCCTTCGACGTCTCCCGCAAGACCTGGCGTTCGCAGGAGTTCGCGGAGTACAAGGCGAACCGCTCCAAGACCCCGGACGAGTTCAAGGGCCAGGTCGAGCTGATCGGCGAACTGCTCGACGCGATGCACGCCCCGCGCTTCGCCGTCGAGGGGTACGAGGCGGACGACATCATCGCCACGCTCGCGACCCGCGCCGAGGCCGAGGGTTTCGAGGTGCTGATCGTCACCGGCGACCGCGACTCCTTCCAACTGGTCACCGAGCACACGACCGTGCTGTACCCGACCAAGGGTGTGTCGGAGCTGACCCGCTTCACCCCGGAGAAGGTTGTCGAGAAGTACGGGTTGACGCCCGCCCAGTACCCCGACTTCGCCGCGCTGCGCGGCGACCCGTCCGACAACCTCCCGGGCATCCCCGGTGTCGGTGAGAAGACGGCCGCCAAGTGGATCAACCAGTTCGGTTCCTTCGCGGAGCTGGTCGAGCGCGCCGACGAGGTCAAGGGCAAGGCCGGGCAGAACCTCCGCGACCACCTGGAGTCGGTCAAGCTCAACCGCCGGCTCACCGAACTCACCCGCCAGGTGGAGTTGCCGAGGACGGTCGCCGAGCTGGAGCGCGTTCCGTACGACCACAAGGGCGTCGCGATGGTCCTGGACACCCTGGAGATCCGCAACCCGTCCCTGCGCGAGCGGCTGTTCGCCGTCGACCCGGGCGCCGTGCCGGCCGAGACCACCGTGGCCGTGGTCGACGGTGTGGAACTGGACGGCACCGTGCTCGGTACCGGCGAGCTGGGCCCCTGGCTCGCCGAGCACGGCACTCGGCCCCTGGGCGTCGCCACCGTCGACACCTGGGCCCTCGGTACCGGCTCGGTCGCCGAGGTGGCGCTCGCCGCGGCCGACGGGGCCGCCGCCTGGTTCGACCCGTCCGAACTGGACGAGACCGACGAGAACGCGTTCTCGGCCTGGCTGGCGGACACCGGCCGGCCCAAGGTCCTGCACAGCGCCAAGAGCACCATGCGGGTCTTCGCCGAGCACGGCTGGAGCATCGACGGCATCGGCATGGACACGGCGCTCGCGGCCTACCTGGTCAAGCCGGGCCGCCGCTCCTTCGACCTGGACGCGCTGTCCCTGGAGTACCTGGGCCGCGAACTGGCGCCCGCCGCCGCGGCCGACGGCCAGCTCGCCTTCGGCGCGGACGACGGCGCCGAGGCGGAGGCGCTCATGATCCAGGCCCGCGCGATCCTCGACCTGGGCGAGGCGTTCGAGGGCCGGCTGGGGGAGGTCGGCGCGGCGGACCTCCTGCGGGACGTCGAGCTGCCGACCTCGGCGCTGCTCGCCCGCATGGAGCGGCACGGCATCGCGGCGGACCGGGATCATCTGGAAGCCATGGAGCAGATGTTCGCGGGCGCCGTGCAGCAGGCGGTGAAGGAGGCCCACGCGGCGGCCGGGCACGAGTTCAACCTGGGCTCGCCCAAGCAACTCCAGGAGGTCCTCTTCGGCGAGCTGGCGCTGCCCAAAACGAAGAAGACCAAGACCGGCTACACCACCGACGCCGACGCCCTGGCCTGGCTCGCCACCCAGACGGAGAACGAGCTGCCGGTCATCATGCTCCGCCACCGCGAGCAGGCGAAGCTGCGCGTCACGGTCGAGGGCCTGATCAAGACGGTCGCGGCCGACGGCCGCATCCACACCACGTTCAACCAGACCGTCGCGGCCACCGGCCGGCTCTCCTCCACCGACCCGAACCTGCAGAACATTCCGGTCCGCACGGACGAGGGCCGCGCGATCCGCCGTGGCTTCGTCGTCGGCGACGGCTTCGAGTCCCTGATGACCGCCGACTACAGCCAGATCGAGCTGCGGGTGATGGCCCACCTGTCCGAGGACGAGGGCCTGATCGAGGCGTTCACCTCGGGCGAGGATCTGCACACCACGGTCGCCTCACAGGTGTTCTCGGTCGAGCGCTCCGCGGTGGACGCGGAGATGCGCCGCAAGATCAAGGCGATGTCGTACGGCTTGGCGTACGGGCTGTCCGCCTTCGGCCTCTCCCAGCAGCTGAACATCGAGGCGGCCGAGGCCCGTGCCCTGATGGACACATACTTCGAGCGGTTCGGCGGCGTGCGGGACTATCTGCGCCGCGTGGTGGACGAGGCGCGGGCGACCGGCTACACGGAGACGCTGCTCGGGCGCCGCCGCTATCTGCCGGACCTCAACAGCGACAACCGCCAGCGGCGCGAGATGGCCGAGCGCATGGCACTGAACGCGCCGATCCAGGGCACGGCGGCCGACATCGTCAAGATCGCCATGCTCAATGTCGACCGGGCGCTGCGCGCGGCGGACCTCATGTCCCGCATGCTCCTCCAGGTCCACGACGAAATCGTCCTGGAGATCGCCCCCGGCGAACGCGAGGCCACGGAGGAGATCGTCCGCCGCGAGATGGCCGCCGCCGTTCGACTGAGGGCCCCCCTGGACGTCTCGATCGGCGCGGGCCCCGACTGGGAATCAGCAGCCCACTGACCAACCAGAGAGGGCGCCCCACAGGGACGCCCTCTCCCAACCGAGGTTCCACCGCCTCCCATGTTCCCGCCGCACGGGTGAGCACCACGGCGGTGTATCCCAGCCGTGCCGCCCCCACCGAACCCACCCACCACCAGCCAACCCGCATACCCTCCCGTCACCGCCTCTCTCTGCCCCCTTGCTTCGCCGCCCCCCCAATTTCCGCCGCAACGGCGAGCAACCACGACGGTGCATTCCGGCGGTGCCAACTCCACCGAACCCACCCCCACCAGCCAACCCGCACACCCCCCGCCATCCCCTCACACACACCTGCACCCGCCACCGCCCCCTCTGACGGCGTCTGCCCCACACCCAACCACCACCCCCACACCCCACATCCCGCCCCTCTCCCTGCCCCCACGTTCCACCGCCCCCCCATGTTTCCGCCGCAACGGCGAGCAACCACGACGGTGCATTCCGGCGGTGCCAACTCCACCGAACCCAACTCCACCGAACCCACCCCCACCAGCCAACCCGCACACCCCCCACCAGCCAACCCGCACAACCCCCGGCCAAGCCCCGCAGGGCCCCCGCAGGGCACCGTCACTCACGTGGCCCCCGCCAGAACGCCCCCGCCACGCCCGCCCGTAAGGATGCGGGCATGGGTATACGCATGCTCCACCGCCGGACGGCGCAGGCGTGGATCACGGCCAGGGCAGACACAGCCGCGGCCCCGTCCATGCCGCCCCCGCAGGTCCAGGCCCTCGCGGCCGACGCAAGCACCGCCCGCATCCCCACCGCCCCGTCGATCACGGTGCGCAAGGCCGTGACCGGCCTCGGGCGGCGACTCGGCGGGCACACGTGCCGCCCCGATCCGACCCCACGCTGGCGCCATTGGACCGAGCTGGCCCGCAGCTACCTCGCGCTGCTCCTCACCCTGCTCCCACGCTCGCGCCCACCCCGCACCATCACCGTGTTCGTGGCCACCGTCACCGAGCGACCGGCCGGCTCCGCTCCGCCTCGTCCCCTCCGGGACCGACAGGAGCCGGGGCCGGACGCCACGCCCTGACCCCCAGGGCGTACACCACGAGCCCCGGCACGAGCCCCGCGCCCGCCCCGAAGCACACCGTCGGCACCAGCTCCCAGGGCCGCGCCGTGGCGCCCCAGTGCGCCCACCAGCGGACCGCACGCTCGACCGCTCCGACCGCCGCGCAGCAACCGATCACGGCACCGGCCCGCCACCGGTCCGGTACGGACAGGACCGGCACCCCCACCGGTTCGCGCGCTGGCGCCCGCCGCACCGCACGCACCACGAACGCGGCGATCACGAGCGCGGCGAGCGCCGAGCTGCCGTACTGCAGGTACCAGTACAGCGGCGCGCCCGCCAGGTCCCGGCCCAGTACCGGGAGCAGCCGCGTGCCCCAGCGGCCGTGGTGCGTGAACGCGTCCCACCCCACGTGGGTCAGCGCCCCGAGGACGGCGGAGACGTACCACCACGCCACCGTGGCGGGCTGCACACGCGCGCGTGGCGCCCCGCACCGCAGCAGCGTCGCGGGCCGTGCCCGGCGGGCCCGCGGCAACAGCGCCACCAGCGGCTCGCGCACCAGCAGCCACAGCCCCACCAGCGCCCAGGCGATCAGCACGTCGACGCCGAGGACACCGCCCAGCGAGTGGGTGACCCTCCCGAACTCCATCGCGCCCGGCAGGACGCTCGCCGCGTAGAAGGTCATGTCGGGGGCGAAGGATCCCGCGACGAGCACCGCGGGCACCAACCGGCCCCGCCCGGTCCCGTCCGTGCGCACCGCGGGCAGGACGGCGGCGGCGTGGCTGAGAGTGAACGGCAACGAGGCCCCCTGAAACGGTCGTCGGCAGCCGTGCCGACCCGGTGATCGCGTCCGTCAAGTATGAGGGGCCTCCGGCGCCGCAACGCCATATGGCCAACCGGTGAAGACAGGGCTGCAACGGGTGCCCGCGTAAAGCAAGTTGTCGTAGGGTCGCCTGGGTCGCCACCCGGTGACGTACGGCCGAACGGATCACCGTGCGTAATCGAACGGCTCAACGGGGCAACCACTGCTCCCGGCCAACCGTCACAACAGAGCGAGCAGGCAGTCGAAGACGGGCGCTCGGGCGTCCACGGGAGGGTCACTCTATGGCGGCGCATTTCGGCAGCAGGCTGCGCAAGGGGGCGGCGACGACCGCCGCGGCCGCGGCGGCGGTAGCGGCCCTCTCGGCGTCCCAGGCTCCGGGCGTGACAACCGACCCCGACCAGCGGGCCGCCACGGGCACCAGTGCCTCCGCGCCGGAGGAAGGTGTCGAGCGGAACGCCACCGGCAACTCGCCGTACTACACGGACCTGCCGCCCCTCAACAGCCCCAGCCCCAGCCCGTCGTCGACCGCGGGCACCCCGGTCACCCAGGGCGATGCCGAGGCGGGCATACCGGCCACCGTGCTGGACGCCTACAAGAAGGCCGCGGCGGAACTGCGCTCCGCCAAGCCGGGCTGCAACCTGCCCTGGCAACTCCTCGCCGCCATCGGCAAGGTCGAGTCCGGCCAGGCCCGCGGCGGCCGGGTCGACGCGAACGGCGACACCCTGAGCCCGATCCTCGGCCCGCAGCTCGACGGCAACGGCTTCGCGCTCATCAAGGACACCGACAACGGTCAGTACGACGGCAACAGCCAGTACGACCAGGCCGTCGGCCCCATGCAGTTCATCCCGTCCACCTGGGCCTGGGCGGGCCGCGACGGCAACGGTGACGGCAAGAAGGACCCCAACAACATCTACGACGCCGCGCTCGCGTCCGGCCACTACCTGTGCCGCTACGGCTGGGACCTGTCGGTGCAGGCCGACCTCGACAAGGCGATCCTCAGCTACAACAACTCGCAGGACTACCTCAACACCGTCCTGTCGTGGCTGGAGTACTACCGCAAGGGCAGCCACTCGATCCCGGACGGCTCCGGTCGGCTGCCCACCAGCCGCAGCGACGAACCGCACCGCTCCAGCCCCTCGCCGTCGCCCGAGAAGCCCAGCAGGCCGACGCCGTCCGAGCCGGGCAGGCCGAGCGGCACCCCGAAGCCCCCTGCCGACCCGTCCCCGCCGAGCACGCCGTCCCCGCCGGCCACGCCCACCGACACGGTGGACCACCTGGCCGACGCGGGTACTGCCAAGCTCTCCGCGATGGCCGGCGACACCTTCGCCAAGAAGATCAGCACGCGCGCCGAGACCAAGGCCGGCAAGTCCGTCGGCAAGGTCCGCATCCGGTTCACGCTGATCGGGAACACCGACGCCACCTTCGCCGGTGGCGAGAGCGTCGCCACGGTCGCCACCGACAGCAGCGGCGTGGCCGTCGCCCCGGCGCTGAAGGCGGGTCAGAAGACCGGCGACTTCACGGTCCGGGCCGCCGTGGTGGGCCGCCCGGCGGTCAAGACCCTCGACTACGCGGCGACGGTCACCGAGCGCGCCGCCGACGCCCTCGCCCGCACCGGCGAGGCGCCGCTGACCTGCACGGCGGGCGGCGAGTTCACCGACCAGGTCACCGTGAAGGCCACGTACCAGGGCGCGGTCGCGGACGGTGTCGCGGCCACCGCGACCCTGGTCAAGTCGGCGGACGACACCACCGTCAACGACAAGGGCCCGTACTTCAAGAACGCCGACGGCACCGCGGCGCGCACCCTGACCGGCCTGGTGACCGACGCGAACGGCCAGATCACGCTGCCCAAGCTGTACGCGGACGACGCCACGGGCACGTTCCTGCTCCGTATCGTCACCACCGGCGGCGCGACGCTGACCGTCGAGCTGACGGTGACCGCGGCCGAGGCCCCGCCCTCCCCGTCGCC
This sequence comes from Streptomyces sp. NPDC004752, assembly GCF_053601275.1. Taxonomy (NCBI): domain Bacteria; kingdom Bacillati; phylum Actinomycetota; class Actinomycetes; order Kitasatosporales; family Streptomycetaceae; genus Streptomyces; species Streptomyces sp. NPDC004752. Next base: position 24,953 of record NZ_JBSGBN010000142.1, read on the forward strand.
GAGCGCCTCCGCGACGTCGTAACGGCCGACGGCACCAGGCTCCCCGCGAGGGCGCCCTCCGCATCCGCGGACGGGCGCCCTCGTCCGTGTGCGATGTGTTCTCACCTGGCCCTCCCGTTGCCACCGTGCCGGACCTGACGATCCATCAGTTCGCGACTGTGTCCGACTGTGTCCGACTGCGCTCGACTGTCCCGATCGTCCGGGGAGGCTTCGCATGCGCGCCCTGATCGCCGCCGCGACCGTCTCACCGTCGCGCTCGCCCTGGTCCTCGCCATCACTGCCAAGAGGCCGAACCGGAGCCGGTTGGCGCCTGAACCGGTCGGTTCCCCGGCCCGTCAGCGTCTGAGCCGGGCGTTGGTGTGCCGGGTCGGCTCGGCCGTGGCCGGGTCCTCGGGCCACGGATGCCTCGGGTACCGCCCGCGCAGCTCCGCGCGCACACCCCGGTAGCCGTCCTGCCAGAAGGAGGCCAGATCGGCGGTGACCGCGGCGGGTCGCCCGGCGGGGGAGAGCAGGTGCACGAGCAGCGGCACTCCCGCCACGGCAGGCGACTCGTGCAGCCCGAACATCTCCTGCAGCTTCACCGCGAGGACGGGCTGTTCGGGATTGCCGTAGTCGATCCGGATCCGGGACCCGCTCGGCACGGCGATCCGTTCCGGGGCCAGCTCGTCGAGGCGCGCGGCCGTCCCGTCCGCCCACGGCAGCAGCCGCGCGAGCGCCTGCCCGGCGTCGATCCGCGCGAGGTCGGCCCGGCGCCGGGCCCGCCCCAGCTCCGGCTCCAGCCACTCGTCCACGCGCGCGTACAGCGCATCGTCCGACACCTCGGGCCAGGGCTCACCGAGGTGCAGCCGCAGAAAGGCCAGCCGCCGCCGCAGCGCGCCCGCCTCCGCGGACCACCGCAGCAGCCCGAACCCCTCCTGCCGCAGCCCGTCCAGCAGCGCCCCGCGCACCAGGGCGGGCGCGGCGTCCGACAGGGGCCGCACCGCCAGCTCGACCGCCCCCAGCCGCTCGACCCTGCGCGCCACGACATCGCCGTCTCCCCAGCGCACCTCGTCCCGCCCGTCGAGCAGCGCCCCACCCGCGAGCCGGGCCAGGTCCTCGTCCACGACGGCCCCGAGCCGCACACGCGCGTGACCCCTGCCCACGGGACGGTCGGCGGCCGCGACGGCGAGCCACTCGCAACCGCGCAGCGCCGAGCCCTCCGCGGCCTCGGCCCGGGTCCCCGACGCCATCAGCCACGACCCGCCGGCCCACCTGCCCACCCGCTCGGGAAACGCGAGAGCCGCGACGACCCCCGCGGCCCGGTCCGCCCCGGAACCCGTCGGTCCACCCGTCCCGGCCACCGGCGACGCCACCGACGCGGCGGCTTCGCCGACCCTGTCGGCCCCCGTCCCCGTCGAGGCCGGGCGGCCGGAC
>NZ_JBSGBN010000143.1:0-26194 GCF_053601275.1 Streptomyces sp. NPDC004752
CTAGAGCCTGTCGTCACCCCCGCCCGTTCTGTTCCTTTCGCCCCCGCAGTCCCTCACCCCCCCCTCATACCCCCCCGCACCCATACCCCCCGCAACCGCACCGACCTGAGAAGGACCATGCGACGCCACAGCGCCCAGCTCTCCCACCATCCCGCCGTGCTGCCCTGGCTCGGCGCCAACTTCTGGTCGCGTACCGGCGGCCCCCTGATGTGGCGGGACTACGACCCGAAAACCGTCCGCGAGGAACTGCGGGTCCTGCACGACCACGGTCTGACGATGACCCGGTCCTTCTTCTACTGGCCCGACTTCCACCCCGAGCCGCACCGGATCGACGAGTCGCTGTGCGCGCACTTCCGGGACTTCCTGGACGCGCACCAGGAGATCGGTATGGGCACGGTGCCCACGTTCATCGTCGGTCACATGTCCGGCGAGAACTGGGACCCGGCCTGGCGGGGCGGCCGGGACCTGTACGAGGACGTGTGGATGGTGGGCCGGCAGTCCTGGTTCGTGTCGCAGATGACCCGCCGCTTCAAGGACCACCCGGCGGTCACCGGCTGGCTGATCACCAACGAGATGCCCGGATACGGCCGGATCCACCAGGTGGACCCGCCGTCCTCCGATGTGGTCACGGCGTGGGCCCAGGCGATGTGCAACGCGGTGCGCGCCGCGGGCGGCACCCAGCCGGTGTCGCTCGGGGACGGGGCCTGGGGCATCGAGGTGACCGGCAACGACAACGGCTTCTCGCTGCGTGAGACCGCCGAGTACGTCGACTTCGTCGGCCCGCATGTCTACCGCTCCGACACCGACCGGACCCGGCAGCACTACCGGGCCGCCTTCGAGTGCGAACTCGCCGCCGTCACCGGACAGCCCGTCGTGCTGGAGGAGTTCGGGCTGTCCACCGATACCGTCTCGGCGCACAACGCCGGGATCTACTACCGCCAGACCCTGCACAACTCGCTGCTCGGCGGCGCCACCGGCTGGATCGCCTGGAACAACACCGACTACGACGACCTGTGGGACCGGTCCCCGTACGACCACCACCCCTTCGAGATGCACTTCGGGATCACCGACCGCACGGGTGCGCCGAAGGAGCCGCTGCGTGAACTCGCCGCGTTCGCCGAGGTGCTGCGGGCCGTCGACTTCGCCCGCTGCGCCCGGGCGGACGCCGACGCGGCGCTGGTGGTGCCGGCCTTCCTGGAGCGCGGCTACCCCTACAGCAGGCCCGCCGACCGGCCGCTCATCTTCACGTCCCTGCATCAGAGTTATGTGGCCGCGCGGGCGGCCGACCTGCCCGTGGCCCTCACCCGGGAGGCGGACGGACTGCCCGGCGAGGCCGCGTTGTATCTGCTCCCGGCCACCCGTCAGCTCACCGCCCGCACCCGCCGGGAGCTGCGGCGCAGGGCCGAGGCGGGCGCCACCGTCTATCTGTCGTTCTGCTCGGGCGAGCACCCCGTCACCCGCGGCCCGTGGTTCGACGACCTGGACGGCTTGTTCGGGGTGGAGTTGCAGTTGTCGTACGGCGTCGCCGAGCCGATCGAGGACGACGTGCTGGAGATGACGTTCACGGAGGACTTCGGCCGCCTGCGCGCGGGCGAGGTGCTGCGCTTCCCGGTCGCCGGCAACGCGGACAGCCGCGCCTATCTGCCGGTCGTGCCCAAGGAGGGCCGGGTGGTCGCGGTCGACGGGCGGGGCCGTCCGGCGCTGCTGGTCAACGAGACCGGCGCGGGCCGGACCGTGCTCGCCACCTACCCGCTGGAGCACATGGCCGCACGCACGCCGGGGGCCAACCCGGACCGGACACACCGGTTGTACGCCGCGCTCGCCGAGGTCGCCGGGGTGCGCCGACCGGTGACGGTGGACGATCCGCACGTCGCGGCGGATCTGTTGGTCCACGCGGACGGCCGGCGCTTCGTCTGGCTGGTGAGCCAGTGCCCCGAGACGCTGCGGGTGACTCCGGTCAGCGACGGCACGCTGCACCTGCCGGACTCGGGTGTGCCGGTCACCGAGGTCACGCTGGAGCCGTACGGCGTCGCGGTCCTGGAGCTGCGATGAGCGCGGTCCGGACCGGCGCCACGGGCCCGGACGCGCGCTACCGGGATCCCGCGGCGCCGGTGCCGGAGCGGGTACGCGACCTGCTGTCCCGGATGACGCTGACGGAGAAGGTCGGGCAGGTCAACCAGCGGATGTACGGCTGGCACGCCTATGAGCGCACGGCCGACGGGCACCGGCTCACCGGGGCGTTCGAGGCGGAGGTCGCCGCCTTCGGCGGGATGGGCGCCCTGTACGGGTTGCAGCGGGCCGACGCCTGGTCCGGGGTCGGCTTCGGCGCGGGCATCAAGGCGGTCGACGGCGCCCGGGTCTGCGACGCGGTGCAGCGGTATGTGATCGAGCACAGCAGGCTGGGCATCCCGGTGCTGCTGGTCGAGGAGATGCCGCACGGTCACCAGGCCCTGGACGGCACGGTCCTGCCGGTCAATCTGGCGGTGGCCGCGAGCTGGGACCCTGAGCTGTACGCCGAGGCCACCGAGGCGGTCGCCACCGAACTGCGGGCCCGCGGCGGGCATGTCGCCCTGGTGTCGGCGCTGGACATGGTCCGCGACCCCCGGTGGGGGCGCGCCGAGGAGTGTTTCGGCGAGGACCCTTATCTGGCGGCGCGGCTGACCGAGGCGCTGGTCGAGGGGGCGGACCGGGCCGGGGTCGCCGTCGTCCTGAAGCACTTCGCGGGCCAGGGCGCCACCGTCGGCGGGCGCAACAGCGCCGCCACCGAACTCGGCGCCCGCGAGTTGCACGAGATCCATCTCGCGGCGGCGCGGGCGGGCGTGCGGGCCGGGGCGTCCGGTGTGATGGCGGCCTACAACGAGTTCGACGGCGTGCCCTGTGTCGCCAACCGCCCCCTGTTGTCGGGGCTGCTGCGGGAGCGGTGGGGTTTCGAGGGCATCGTGATGGCGGACGGCGGCGCGGTGGACCGGTTGGTCCGGCTCACCGGCGATCCGGTGACGGCGGGCGCGCTGGCCCTCGACGCGGGCTGCGACCTGAGCCTGTGGGACGCGTGCTTCCCCCGGCTCGGGGAGGCGGTCGAACGGGGGCTGGTCGACGAGCGGGTGCTGGACGCCGCCGTGGCCCGGGTCCTCACCCTGAAGTTCCGCCTGGGTCTCTTCGACCACCCGGGCGCCCCCGCCGCGAAGTCCTCGCGGCGCGGCCCCGATCCGGTCGAGCTGAGCGAGCGGGTGGCCCGCGCCTCGATCACCCTGCTGGCCCATGAGGGCGATGTGCTCCCGCTGTCCCCGGCGGCTTCCCGCATCGCGGTGCTGGGCCCGAACGCCGACTCCGTCGTGCAGCAGATCGGCGACTACACGGCACCGCAGCGTCCCGGGACCGGCGTCACCGTCCTGGACGGCATCCGCGCGGCGGCCGGTGCCACCGAGGTGGTGTACGCCCGGGGCTGCGAACTGGTGGGCGGTGATGTCTCCGGGGTGCCCGAGGCGGCCCGGCTGGCGGCCTCCTGCGATGCCGCCGTGCTGGTCCTCGGCGGTTCGAGCGCACGCTCCGGTGACACCGTGTTCGACTCCAACGGGGCGGCGCTCGTGACCGCCGGGCCGCCATCCGGCATGACCTGCGGGGAGGGCGTCGATCTGGCCGAACTCTCGCTTCCCGAGGGGCAGTCGGCGCTGTGGGAGGTGGTGGCGGCGACCGGTGTCCCGACGATTGTGGTGCTCGTCCAGGGCCGTCCGCACGCGCTGCCGAAGCCGCCGGGGGCGGCGACGGCCGTGCTCAGCGCCTGGTATCCGGGGCCGTGGGGCGGACGGGCCGTGGCCGACGTACTGTTCGGCCGGGCCCAGCCGCGGGGCCGCCTTCCGGTCTCCGTACCGCGCTCGGCGGCGCAGCTGCCCGTGTTCTACAACGGCAAGGACCACAGTTATCGGGGGTACGTCGACCAGCCCGCGAGCGCCGCCTACCCGTTCGGCCACGGCCTGTCGTACACCACCGTCGTGCACGGCCCGCCCCGGCTGTCCCGCGACCGCGTCACCGCGGACGACCCGACGCTCATCTGCCGGGTCACCGTCCGCAACACCGGCCGCCGTCCGGTGCGCGAGACGGTCCAGCTGTATGTGCGCCGGGTGTCCGGCGGCACCTCGTGGCCGCGGACCCGGGAACTGCGCGGCTTCGCCCCGCTCGACCTGCCCCCGGGCGTGAGCGCGGAGGCCGTCTTCACGGTCGACGCGGACACCCTGGTCGCACTGGGCCGGGACCATGAACCGGTCGTGGAGCCGGGCGACGTACTGCTGGAGACGGGCCCCTCGGCCGACCGCACACAGGGGGCGCGACTACGGATCGACCGACCCGCGGGGAGCGGCGAACCGTCCCGGCCCGGGAAAAGGTGAATCTCAGACCAAGATCGGGGAAAGGGGCCGACCGGGCGGAACACTACCCAGCCGTCCCCTTGTTGAGGCACATGATCGACCGCACCATCAGGTGTCCGGAAGAGAACGGAAGAGGAGAAGAGAGATCCATGTTCCACCGCATCCTTGTCGCCGTAGACTCCAGCCCCGCCCGTCACGCCGTCGTCCGGCTGGCCGGTGAAACGGCCCGGCTGACCGGTGCCAAGGTCAAGGTCCTGCATGTCGCCGCGTCCGCGGCCACGCTCGCCGCCGTCGTCCCCCTGGAGGACGACACGGCGGCCAGGACCATCCTCGACGAGGCCGTCGGCGCCCTGCGCGAGGCGGGCGTCGACGCCGAGGGCACCCTCGCCGAGGGCCTGACCACCCAGATCGCCGCCACCATCGCCGCCACCGCCGAGGAGTTCCGGGCGGACCTTCTCGTCCTCAGCCCGCACCACCGCGGTTCGCTCGAGGCGCTCTTCAACCCCCGGGTCAGCGACGCCGTCGCGCACACCAGCCGCACGGCGATCCTCCTCGTGCCCGAGACCGCCGAGGACGCCGACGCCGAAAAGTCGTAGTCATCCGCTTCCGGCAGGGCGGCGTCGCATCCCGCGTGGTCCGGGAAACGACACCCCGGAACGTTCGGCGACGTCGCCCACCGTGGGGGCGGTACTCAAGATGCGGGCCCCGTACATCCGTGTACATGCGCCCAGTTGAAGGCACATCCCCTCTTGGGGGCTACGCTCGGTGGAGCAAACCCCGGCCTCCGGGACCGGCATCGATACGGCCGGGCATCTCGGCCCGGCCGGGGATCTTGTCGTCGGCGTGGACACGCTGGAGGGGTGATGCGCGGGATGGAGCGGACGGAATGGGACGGCGAGGCGTATTCGGTCCAGGCCCGGACCGGTCCGTGTTTCGTCTGCGCGCAACTGGCCGGGCACGCGGACTACCGGCACGAGGTGGTGTACGAGGACGAGGACCACATCGCCTTCCTGGACCGGTGGCCCACCCTGCCCGGCAAGGTGCTGGTGGCGCCGAAGGCCCATGTCGAGCACGTGGTGAGGGACTTGGACGAGGCCGCCTTCGCCCGGCTGATGGGCGTGGTGCGGAAGGTCGCGTCGGCCGTGGAGGCGGTCTTCGCGCCGGAACGGACGTATCTCCTCTCGCTGGGCAGCCAGCAGGGCAACGCCCATGTGCACTGGCACATCGCGGGCCTGCCGCCGGGGGTTCCCTACGAGCAGCAGCAGTTCCACGCGCTGATGGCCGAGAACGGCGTGCTGTCCCCGACCCCGGAGCAGAACGCGGAGTCGGCCAGGCTACTGCGGAAGGCCCTCACGGACGGCCGCACCCTCTGACGCCGAACAACTCACCTATCTTGTACGGCCGTTGGCGCGAACGCGGCCAGTGTGCTCGGCACAGCGACCGGTCCGCCCCGTGATCGCGGGGCCGGGAGCCGAGCCGGAGCGGGTCGGCGGGGCCGTCGTGGGCCGCACCGACCTGACCCCCGCCGTGGTGACCAGGCGGCTGGAGGACTATCTGGAGGCCCTCTTCGACCGCTACGGCGGCGGCCCGCGCGCGCATCCGTGAGGGCCGCCGCGCCCGCGTTCGGTGTGGCCCGGACGGCGGCCGACAAAGCGCCCCAACGTCCGGCCGCCCGTGCTTACATGGGCGCCATGGTGTCTGCCGACCGCTTGCTCGCCTTCGCGGCGATGTCGTTCCTGCTGATCGTCATCCCCGGGCCCAGTGTGCTGTTCGTGATCGGGCGGGCGCTGGCACACGGGCGGCGCGCCGCGCTGACCACGGTCGTGGGGAACACGCTCGGCGCCTATGTGCTCATCGTGGCCGTGGCACTGGGGATCGGGACCGTCGTGGAGCGCTCCGCCGTGGTCTTCACGACGCTGAAGCTCACGGGCGCCGCATACCTCGTATATCTGGGTGTCAGAGCATGGCGGCAGCGCGGTTCCCTGAAGGCGGTGTTCGCCGCGGACGAGGCGGATCGGGGCGGCCTGCGGACGCTGTGGGAGGGGTTCACGGTCGGTGTGGCCAACCCCAAGACCATCGTGTTCTTCGCGGCCGTGCTGCCGCAGTTCGTCGACACCGACCGGGGCCATGTACCGGCCCAGATGCTGCTGCTCGGCCTGGTCTTCAACGTGATCGCCATCGCCTCGGACAGCGTGTGGGGGCTGGCCGCGGCCACCGCTCGGGACTGGTTCGCCCGTTCTCCTCGACGGCTTTCGCTGGTCGGCGGCGTCGGCGGTCTCGCGATGATCGGCCTCGGCGTGACCGTCGCCGCGACCGGCCGCAAGGACTGACCGCGCGGCCGGGCGATGCGGGGGCCTGATTCCCCTTCCCGCCATCCCCCGAGCCTGCCGTGACGGCGCCGTCGATGTCATTGCCGGTGCAAACGGCGAGTGGCGAGTGGCGAGCGTCGTGAGCGCCTGGGGCGACGACAACGGGGGCCGCACACAGATGGTTCCGTGACATGTATCACACCGGCTCGGGGAATCAGCCGGGCCGGATAGTAGACGCCCATCCGGCGACATGCTGGATTTGTCCGTCTTGGTACCTCTGTGCGCCCCACCGGGAGAGCACGCCCGCCGCATCGACGGCACATTCACTTCACCCTTTGCAGCAAACGACTTCTGACGGAGCGACGGAAACCCGCGCCGATCGTGAATCCGGGCCTGCACGCTCGCACTTCCCTGACAAGAGACGGGCCGGTCTACGAGGCGCGATCGTACGAGAGCCCTTTGCGCCGCAAATGAAGCCTTCCTGAGAATCGACCCGCACGACACCGCCGCGGTCGAGGGGCGGGGTCTTCGCAGCCGGCACACCGCACAAGGAGCGCTCGGCGATTACCGAGTGAGGTCACGCATGGGGAACCACCGCAAGAAGAATCATCATCGGCGCATACTCGTCGCCGCCGTCGCCGTGGGCGTCGTGGGCGTCCCGTCCGCCGCCATGGCGGCCCGCGCCGACTGGCAGGGGCCGGGCGGCGGCGGACAGCAGCAGCAGCTCAGCGGCGCCGCGAACACCGCCGGGACAGGCTGGTGGAACAACTCCGACCGGGGTCAGGACTGGAACCGCGGCGCGGGCCGGCAGTGGACCCCCCACAAGGGCGGCGCCCCGGCCCCGGCGGCGCCGGCAGCCCCGGACGCTCCGACCGCCGCGGCGGACTCGCCGCAGACCGGTGCGCCAGGGGCCGCCGCCCCGCATCCGTGGGCGGATCGACACCACCCCGGCCCCTGGCACTGGAGGACCACGCCGCCCAGCGCCCCGGCGCCCAGCACTCCGGCGCCCGCACCCAGCGCCTCGGCACCCGCACCCAGTACCCCGGCGCCCGCACCCAACGCGTCCACGGCCGCGCCCAGCACACCCGCCGAGGCGCCCGACACCTCCGCGGCCCCGGAGTCACCGAGCGCTCCGACGGCCACCGCGACCGCGCCCGAAACCACCACCCGCATCGTCAAACTCGTCAACGACGAACGCAGTAAGGCGGGTTGCTCCGCGCTGACCCTGAACGACACCCTGAGCAAGGCCGCACAGGCGCACAGCGAGGACATGGCGGCCCACCAGAACATGTCGCACACGGGATCCGACGGGTCCGCCCCGGGAGACCGCATCACGAAGGCCGGCTACACCTGGAGCGCCTACGGCGAGAACGTCGCATACGGCTACCCCACTCCCGAGCAGGTCATGGCGGCCTGGATGTCCAGCCCCGGCCACAAGGCCAACATCCTCAACTGCTCGTTCAAGGACATCGGCGTCGGTCTCGCACAGCCCGGCGGCTACTGGACCCAGGACTTCGGCACCGCCCGGTAACCGGCGGGCCCCTGCCAGGGGGACACGGAACCGATGTGACCTCGGGTGCGCGAAGAATCGGTGCACGAAGAATCGGGTGCGCCGAGAATCGGGCGCGCCACGCTGCTTCGGGACGCAGCGTGCGCGCCCCGAAGCGCGCCCAGGCCCCGGCCCAGGCCCCGGGCTCGGTGGGGCCCGATGTGGCCCGCGGTCGGGGCGGGCCGAGTCCGCGGGCGGCTGGTTCGCGACCGTGGTCAGGACATCGGTCGGCCCGGCAGGGCGCCGCTCGTGTCCGGGCGCGGGGGAAGCGCGAGGTGTGCGAGGTCAGCGGGGGGCGGGGACCTCACCGGCCACAGCGGCGCGGCTGAGCCGTCGGCGAGCGCGGCCGGGGCGTCGGTGAGGTTCATCCGGTCGCGCAGTCGGCCGTAGAAGTCCATCGGCCCCAGTCGCACCGCCCGGAGCCGGTGCGGGGACGGGTACACCCCGATCCAGTCCCCCGGGTTGAGGACGCCACGGAGCTGGCCGTCGACGCTGACGGCGGCCCGGCCCGAGCGTTCGAGCACCCTGAGCGCGATGGGTTCGTCGGGAGCGGCGACGACCGACCGGTTGAACGCCATGTGCGGGGCGACCGGCGTGAAGATCAGTGCCTCCGCGCGCGGCGAGACGACGGGGCCGCCCGCGGCGAAGCTGTAGGCGGTCGAGCCGGTGGGGGTGGCGACCAGCAGCGCGTCGGCGGAGTAGGACGCCAGCAGCCGGCCGGCCAGATACACGCCCACCGACACCTGCCGGTCCCGGGCGAGCTTCTCCAGGACGACGTCGTTCAGCGCGATGATGTTCAGGGCGATGCCCCATTCGTCCCCGGTCTCGCACTCGGTGCGTACCCGCGGGGGCGGCAGCAGGGGGCCACGGCCGTACCGCAGGAGCGCCTCCATGCCGGAGGGCACCTGTAGACGGCAGGAGGCGCGCATGGTGAGCAGCATGCGGCTCTCGACGCTGAGCCGCCCGTCCCGGACGGCGTCCAGCGCGGACCGCACGGCCGGGGCGGGGACTTCGGTGAGGAAGCCGACCCGGCCGAGATCCACCCCGAGGACCAGGGCGTCGTGCTCCGCCGCCAGCCGGGCCCCACGCAGGAACGTGCCGTCGCCGCCCAGCGTGACGATGAGATCGGGGTCGCCCGCGGCCTCGATCTCCTCCTGCGCGTTGTGCCGCACGCCGTCCTGCCACACGTCGATGTCCGCACAGCGCACGTCGTTCTGCGCGCTCCACTCCCGGACGGCCTGCGCGGCGTCCACCGCCTCCGTGTGTCCGCCGTGGACGACCAGGCCGATGCGACTCACGGTCATATCCGCCTCCAAGGACACACGGGCCGACGGCCCGCACCGGCGCGGCGCCAGGGCCGGGGCCCAGGACAGGAACAGGAACAGGAACAGGGACAGGAACACCATCGAGCCTGCCACGGCTTCGCACGTCACGCCGCCGGACGGCGCCCGCGCGCGCCGCCCGTTGCGTGCCCTCGCCGCCCTCACTGCCCCCGCAGGTCCCTCAGCGCGCCAGATACGCGGACAGCCCGGCCAGCAGCCGGTCGACGTCGTCCGTGTCGTTGTAGGGCGCGAGCCCGATGCGCAGCCCGCCACGGTCGCCGAGGCCGAGGCGACGGGATGCCTCGACGGCGTAGAACGATCCCGCCGGCGCGTGGACGTCGCGCCGCGCGAGCACGTGGTAGACGTCCGCCGCGTCGCGCCCCTCGAAGGTCAGCAGCAGGGTGGGGGTGCGGTCGGCGGCCCTGGAGTGGACCGTGACGCCGTCGAGCGGGGACAGCCCCTTGTCGATCCGGTCACGCAGGGTGCGTTCATGGCTCTCCAGGGCAGCGAACGCGGCGGCCAGCCGCTCGCGCCGCGATCCGGTGGCACTACGGTCGAGACCGGCGAGGAAGTCGACCGCCGCCCTTGTGCCGGCGAGGAACTCGTAGGGCAGCGTGCCCAGTTCGAACCGTTCCGGGACCGCGTCGGTGGCGGGCTCCAGTTTGTCGGGGCGCAGGGTCTCCAGCAGCTCCGGCCGGGCTGCGAGCACCCCGAGGTGAGGGCCGAGGAGCTTGTAGGCGGAGCAGACGAAGAAGTCCGCGCCGAGCCGCTCCAGGTCGACCAAGGTGTGCGCGGTGTAGTGGACGCCGTCGACATAGGTGAGCGCCCCGGCGTCGTGCGCCAGGCGGGAGATCTCGGCGATCGCGGGGCGCGTCCCGATCAGGTTGGAGGCTGCGGTGACGGCGACCAGCCGGGTGCGCTCGGAGACGACGGCGCGGATGTCGTCCACAGTGAGTTCGCCGGTGGCCGGGTCGAAGTCCGCCCAGCGCACGGTGGCACCGGCCCGGTCGGTGGCCTGGATCCACGGGCGGATGTTGGCGTCGTGGTCGAGGCGGGTGACGACCACCTCGTCGCCGGGCGACCAGGTCGCGGCGAGTGTGCGGGAGAAGTCGTAGGTGAGCTGTGTGGCACTGCGGCCGAAGACGATCCCGGCCGGTCGCGCTCCCAGGAGGTCGGCCATGGCCCGGCGGGTCTCGGTGACGATGGCGTCCGCGTTGCGCTCCCCGGGCGCCTCGTGGCCGCGATTGGACAGGGGCTGTGCCAGTGCGTCGCCGATGGCCTGGATGACGGGCCGGGGGGTCTGGGTGCCGCCGGGGCCGTCGAAGTGGGCGACCCCGGCGGCCAGCGCGGGGAACTGGGAGCGGATGGCACTGATGTCGTACGTCACTGAAGGGCTCCTGTGGGTGGCGGCCGGGCGGTGCGGGCGGACGGAGCGGGAAGGCGGAGCGGGCGGTGCGCGTCACGCCGACGGTACTCGCGCGTGCCTCGTCGCCGCCGTCTTCGTCTCCCTCTCCGTCCGCCTCGCCACCGCCGTCGGCGCCTATGCCGACGGCGCCGTGGATGCCCCGGGGCCGCGGGGGGCCGGGGGCCGTGGATGCCAGCGGTGCCGTGGATCTGCGGAGGCCGCAGGGGCCATGGTTGCCGCCGGTTCCATGGGTGCCGCCGGGGCCGGTGGTGACCCTGCTGCCGCCACGACCGCGCGGCAGCCGGTCGCGGCGGTTCTGGGACACGGCCTGACCGGGTCGGCCGCGCGGACACGGTGCGCCGGGCTCGCCGCCCGCGGTCCGCCCGTCCGGCCCGGCGCACCGCGTAGGCACGTCGGGTGTGGCCGATACTGGCGTCGTCGGGGCAGGCGGGCGAGCCGACCGCGGGAGGTGCGCGGGCCTATGGGACACGGACCTCTGAGACACGGACCTCTGGGACGCGGGCCCATGGGACAACTGGGCGGCACCCGGCCGACGACGCCCCTGGCGTGGTTGCGCGCGCACGACCCGGACCTCGCGGCGACCCGTCGGGCCGGGCGCACCGCGCTGGTCATGCCCGCCCTCTTCGCCCTGTGCGGTCAGGTGATCGGCTCGCCCGTCATGGCGACCTTCGCCGCATTCGGGTCCATCTCGATGCTGCTGCTGGTCGACTTCACCGGTCCGATGGTGCAGCGGCTCCGGGCGTATGCGGGCCTGGCGGTGGCCTGGGCGGTGCTGATCTGTCTGGGTTCGCTGGTGGCCGGGGTGACCTGGGCGGCGGTCGCCGTCATGGTGGTGATCGGGTTCCTGGTCCTGTTCTCGGGTGTCGTCAGCTCCGTGCTGGCAGGAGCGACGACCTCGCTGCTGCTGGCGTTCGTCCTCCCCGTGACCACACCCGCGCCGTTGTCGCAGCTGCCGGCGCGGCTGGCCGGGGCGGGCCTCGCGGCACTGGCGACGCTGTGCGCTGTCTCCCTCCTGTGGCCCCGGCCGGTCGCGGACCCGCTCGGCGCACCGGCCGCGCGCGTGTGCCGCGCGGCGGCGGCACAGCTGCGTGCGTATGTGTCCCGGCCGTCCGACGCGCCGGCCGCGCCGACGGCCGTGCGCCGCGACGAACTCGCCGCCGAGACCGCCGCGGCGGCGGCGGATCTGCGCTCCGTCTTCGACGCCACTCCGTACCGGCCCACGGATCTGTCCGTCGGCTCCCGTGCCCTCGTCCGACTCGTCGACGAGCTGACCTGGCTGACCGCTGTCGTGGCCGAGGCCGGACGGCCCTCGGCCGACTGCCGTACGTGTGACACGGATGCCCACGCCGTGCTGCGGGCCGCCGCCGCGGTCCTCGACCGGGCCGCCACCCTGCTCGCCCGTCCGGGTACCTCGCCGGACACGTTCCCGGCCGCCGCGACGGATCTCCGTAAGGCCGTGGGGCGCCTGGAACTGGCGGCCACGGCCCGGTTGCCGGTGCATCACCGTCCCGGCACCGAGGCGGAGGTCCGCGCCTTCCTGGGCACCCTGGACGTGTCCTTCCGCGCCCAGGAGCTGGGGTTCGCGACCCTGCAGATCGCGGACAATGTGCAGCTGGCAGCGGCGGCGGAGCGGCGCAGTTGGCCGGAGCGGCTGCTGGGCCGCGACCCCGGGGCGCTTACCGAGCCGCTCGCCGCCGCCCGGGAGCGGGCCGCGACCCATCTCCAGCCGCACTCGGTGTGGCTGCACAACAGCCTCCGTGGCGCCTTGGGACTGGGCATCGCCGTCGCCCTGGCCGACCTGACCGGTGTCCAGCACTCCTTCTGGGTGCTGCTCGGCACGCTGTCGGTGCTGCGTTCGAACGCGCTCAGCACGGGGCAGAAGGCGGTGCGCGCGCTCGGCGGCACCCTCGCGGGCTCGGTCGTCGGCGCGGGACTGCTGCAGCTCATCGGCCATCACGGCACCGCGCTCTGGTTCCTGCTGCCGCTCGCCGTGCTCGTCGCCGGCATCGCGCCGGCCGCCGTCTCGTTCATGGCGGGTCAGGCGGCCTTCACCGTCACACTCGTCGTGCTGTTCAGCATCGGCCAGAACCCCAACTGGCACATCGTCCTGCTGCGGATCCAGGACATCGGCCTCGGCTGTGCGGTGAGCGTGCTGGTGGGCCTGTTCTTCTGGCCGCGCGGCGCCACGGCCGCGGTGGACCGGGCGCTGGCCGCCGCGTACACCGACAGCGCCCGCTATCTGGCGGGTGCGGTGGAGTACGCCATCGGCAGGTGCGGCAGGCCGCCGACGAGGGCCGGCGCCCCGCTGGAGCAGGGCCGTGCGGCGGCCGCGTCGGCGCGACGGCTGGACGATGCCTTCCGCAGCTATCTGGCCGAGCGCGGCTCCAAGCCCGTTCCGCTGGCCGACATGACCACGCTGGTCACGGGCATCGTGGGGCTGCGCCTGGCCGCGGACGCCGTGCTGGGGCTGTGGCAGCGGGCCGGTGATCTGTCCGCCGAGGCCGACCGGGCCGCCGCCCGGCTGGTGCTGCTCTCCGCGGCCGGTCGGGTGGCCGGCTGGTACCGGGATCTGGCCGCATGCCTCGGCGGGCCGCAGTACGTGCCCGATCCGCTGCCGCCGGACCCGGACGGCGCGGCGGGGCTGGTCGAGTCCGTCCGGCGCGATCTGCTGGACGAGCACGGGCGGGCCTCGGACACGGCGGTCCGCATCATCTGGACCGCCGACCATCTGAACGCGGCCCGCCGCCTCCAGCCCGGCCTGGCCGCGGCCGCGCGACGGTACGAAGGCTGACGGGCGAGCCACGCGAAGGCTTACGGGCAGGCCGTACGAAGGCTTACGGGCAGGCCGTGCGGGGGCGTCAGGGAAGGTTGCGGGCCATGACGACGCGCTGAACCTGATTCGTGCCTTCATAGATCTGGGTGCTTTACGGCATTATCGCCCTGACCTGCATGAACACACCCATCGTAGGGTGCTCCCCCAGCATTTCCCCAGAATCATGCACACGTGAAGCGTCTGCGTTGCTGGTCAGCCCAGGGATGCCACCGCGTCCGCGATGAGGGAGCGGGCTGCCGCTCCCCGTGCGGCCTGCTGCGAGAGACGTTCAAAGGCGCGGGTGTACAGCTCAACCTGGCTAGGCTGCGTGAGCGTGGAGGCAGCGTCCAGGGTGTCCGCGTGCACTCTCCGGTCGTCGAAGATCGTGAAGGTCGGCATGGGCCACACGACCCGCTGCTCTGCGAACGGGACGATGCCCACTGCGACGTTCTGAGAGTCCATGACACCGAGCAAGTGGCCAAGCTGCGCGGCCATGGTTTCGGCGGTGCACAGTCGGTAGCGCAGCACAGACTCTTCCAGCACGAAGGAGAATCGGCGCCCGCCCTTGTTCAAGACCTCGTTACGCCGTATCCGAGCTGCCACAGCCTCGCTCACATCGTCCGGCGTTCCTCGGAAGTCCTCGATGGAGGACAGCAGGGCGGAGGCATAACCCGCTGTCTGAAGGAAGCCAGGGATCACGTCGGATACGTAGACGCGGAAGGTCTTAGTTTGTTGGTACAGGTCGCCGGTGCTCTCTTGGAGCCTCCGGAGGCCGGTCCGTTGGAGTCGCTTCCACTCCACGTGCGCTTCTGCGGACTGCCGGTTGGCCGCGATCAGGTCCGGGGCCTGATCCTCAGCGGCACAGGCCCGGCACCACGCGCGGATATCGGCATCGGACGGAGGCGTCTTGGCGTTCTCGATCCGGGACGACTTCGACTCGGACCAACGGCACCTGACGGCCAGCTCCCGCCCGCTGATCCCCGCGTCCTGCCGGATCTCACGCAGACGGCCGGCCAGGAGTTCGCGGGCCTTCTGAACGCGTGAGGAGGAGTGCGGGGGCATGGAGCTGGCTTTCGTCAGACCTTGTACTGGTGGTGCGGGATCGCCCGCTCCCAGACCGCTTCGAACGCGGCGGAGCACAGCTTCACTGCCTCCGGGTCGGTCGTGATCTCGTCCTCCACCACCACGCCATCCCCCGAGAAGTGGTGGACCCGGAGCAGCACGTCATCGAACAGCCAGAAGTCGTTTCCCGGCAGGGGAATGGTGGTTGCCCGTCGCCGGGGCAGCCAGCGGACTTGCTCCCCCGCTGTGACGTTGGCGTGAGTGACGTAGTGCTCCCAACGGATGTATTCCGATACCGGCTCGGAGACCACTCGCGCCCTTCGGATCACCACGCCCCTGGCCACGGTGTCAGCAATCAATTGGTCATAGGGATGCCACCAGGACTCGCGAGCCTCCCAGTTGATCCGCTCGCCGCGTTTCCACGCCTCGAAACGGTCCGTGGCGGCGTACGCGTCGCGCAACTCCAGGTGGACGGCGGATTGCTCGCACTGGCCAAGCAGCTCAGCGAAGCTGGGCACACTCGACGGCATCGCATGCCTCCCTGATCATCGAAATCATCCGGGCCGGGACCCTGACGATGGCCTCACCGTCGGGCACCGGACCGTTCGCGGGACTGCTTCCCTCACAATCCGCCTGAGTCTCCGAGGTCGGCTTCCACCCCTGGAACAAGATCTCCTGCGCCTCCACGTCCGCCCACACAGTAGGGCAGTGGTCCCGGTCGGTGTCGGGGTCGATCCCAACGAACTCTACGGCCATGGCAGGCTCCCTGTTCTAGGTACTTGCTCGGACTTGCACCAGCATCTTTGAACAGCGCAGAGAGCGTCAATACCGCAATGAGACAACCGAATTGACGTGCAAGCCCGTGCAAGTTCGTGGAGCTCGGCATACCCCACTTCCTACGGTCGACACATCGACGCGGAATCGATCCGGAGGGCGGGCATGGTGACCGGGAACGAGACGTACGACATCGGACCGGCTGACCGCATGAGCAGCGGGGAAGGCAGACGGTTCCTATCTCAGCTCACCGGGGCCTTCGGTGTCGGAGGGGCTGTGCTCGTAGCCAAAGCCGACGGGGGCGGCCCCGAGGGCGGGGACCTACCTCCGGGCAACGGCTTGAAGTGGCCGAAGTGCCAATGCGGTAGCCCGAAGTGCCCGGACTACCAAGCCCCAGCCATGCAGCCAACCGAAGGACTCGCCGCCAGAGTCACCGAGGTCAACGAGCGGAGCCGTAGGGGTGGGCTGTGATCACCAGAACAACGATGCGGTACGTGATGCACAGGACCACCGAGCACCCGGAAACAGACGTGACCTTCGAGGCCGAGTGCCTGCACTGCAACTGGAAAGCCACTCCCGCCGACGACTCGTCGCCCGTCGACGCGGAGTGCTTGAGCCACACGGGCCGGTCAGGCCACCCAGGCTTCCGACGTATCCGTACGTCGTTCGCAATGGTGGTCCGCGCCGAGTAGAGACACCACCCCGGTAGCGAAAACCTTGGACAGTCGAGCTACCGGGGTGGGCTGTGAAGTGCGAGAACAGGGAGGAACACACATGCACGATGTACGCGCATTACTCACCCCTGCCGCGTTCGGGGGTGTCGTCGCAACCGTCACCGACAACAACCCCGGCATGGAGGAGGCTACGGCCGAGCGGATCGTGGTGGAAGCACTCAAGTTCATGGATGCCGCCGCGCAGTTCCCCCGCGTCAAGATCACGCCGTCGAACGTGGTCGATGAGGGATGGCACGCACTGATCCTTCACACGAACCTGTACGAGAAGCTGTGTGAGCGTCTGGGGCGGTTCGTGCACCACTGGCCCGAGCATCCCGACGCCGAGCGGCACGACGAACACGCGCTCACGCGGACGGTGGCCATCATCGAGCAGGCCGGGCACACCGTGGACAGTGAACTTTGGACGGGCCCGACCAAAGCCCTGGTGTCGGTGGCGGCCAACTGCTCCCACACCCCCAAGCCCGGCGGCTGTGGCCCGATCAATCCGGGCAAGTGCGCTTCGCACTGCTCAGGCGGTGGCGGCAGCTAGGCTGAGCGCAAGCAGACGGAAGGCGGAAATTTGGACGCTGAGCGGGCTCGGCAAGTTGACGCTGTGCTGAGGAAGTTGGGCATCCCCGGAGTGGTTGCGCCGGAAGACCCGGAGAACACGGCAGGGCCTTGGCGCGTGTACGACACAGCCGACCCGACCAACCGCCGGGACGTGACCGCTGACGCACTGGCATCTGTGGCCGCCAAGTTCTCTGAGGAGCCACCGGGTTCGGGGCCGATGCGAGGATTCGTGATCCCGCCCAAGGTCCAGTAACCGCCTGGGACGCTGACCAACAAACGAACGCCCCTGCCATTCGCGGCAGGGGCGTTCTTTGATTTGTTCGGGGTACGCGTCTAGTCGCAATGCCGCTGTTTTAAGGGGTGGCCTTGGGTTTTCGCTTGGTCGGGGCGGTCTTGGACGGGGCGGTAATGGTGACGGCTTCGGCGGGCGGGGTGGCGGGCTGAGGCCAGGTGCGGTGGTGGGGCCGTTTGAGGCCCCAGTTGGACATCTTGCGCTTGACGACGCGGGGGAATGCGCGGAGTCTGCGGACCGGTAAGAGGCGTTGGAGGATCTCGGCGAGGGTGCGGTCCCAGGCCGCGGTGAGGCGGTCAGGGGGAAAAAGCCGCCTGGGCCGGGACCTGGCGGCGGACAACACGCAAGGAGCGGGTGAAGGAGAGCCGGTCGGGATCGGTCCCGGTATTCACAGCGGCTTGGTGCATGACCTGGCGGACGGCGTGGTGGACGAGGAGGAAGCCGTAGACCTCCTGCTCGACACCGTCGGGATGCCTGGACCGCAGGACCACGTCCGGGCCGCGCTGGTGAACCTTGATCTCGTCCAGCACCCCTTCCACCTCCCACCGCTCGTGATACAAGGCCGCGAGTTCGGCGGCCGGTGCCTGGTCCGGATCGAGGATCGTGGTGATCAGCCGAACCGGGCCGGCGTCCTCGTGGCCGGCGATGGTGTACTCCACCACCCGTACCCGCTGCCCATGCAGGCGGCGCTTGTCCCGGGCCGCGTAGATCTCCGACAGGTACGAGCCGTCCGCGTACTGCTCGCGCACCACCAGCACCACGTTGGACGCCACCCGCCACAGCAGGTCCGCACCGGTCGCCGCGGCGGTCCTCCACCGGTCGTAACCGGGAAAGCCCCGGTCGGCGAGCAGCAGCATCCCCGGCTTCAGGTGCGGCAGCAGGGTGTCGGCGAGCACCGTCTCGGCCACCGTGCACGGCCCGGTGGCCGCGGAGAAGACCGCATGCGTGCCACACTCGGCCAGCACCACCAGCCGCACCTGCGGAAACACGCCCTTCTTCTCACCCCGCCCGGACCCCGGCCGCCCGAAGAACGCGTCGTTGTCCTCCGTGTCCGCCACATCCAGCGTGGTGCCGTCCACCGCCACCACCCGCCGCCCCCGGTACCAGGCACCGACCGTGTCTGCGGTCGCCACCGGACGGCACACCCGCGCAAACAGGGCCCGCAGCGGCTCCGCACCCAGCCGGGCACGCGCCCGGGAGATCGCCCCGGTCGAGGGCACCTCCCACCTTCCCCGCCACCGGCCCGCCCAGGACAGACCCTCGGTCAGCAACCGCGCGACCTCCTCATACGCCTGCCCGGAGAACAGACACATCGCCAGCACGAAATAGACCGTCACCCGAGCCGACAGCAACCGGCTCCGCTGCTCAACCCGGCCCGCCTCAGCGACGACCTCGTCGACCAACTCCGCCGGGAACGCCCGCGTCAACACACCCAGCGCGATGCGATCCGACAACCGCTCCTCAACCGGCGGCTTCACCTGCCCAGCCCGTGGCACAGCATCCCTCCCCGACCACAAGCTACAAGCAACTCACCCCAAAGTCAGCGGCATTGGGTCTAGGCGGATCAACTCCGGGTCGAAGCTGGGCAATGTCGCCACTACAGGGGCCCAACTCAAAGGAACCATCCCTGTATGC
The DNA here is from genome assembly GCF_053601275.1 of Streptomyces sp. NPDC004752. NCBI lineage: Bacteria > Bacillati > Actinomycetota > Actinomycetes > Kitasatosporales > Streptomycetaceae > Streptomyces > Streptomyces sp. NPDC004752. The sequence goes on from NZ_JBSGBN010000143.1 coordinate 18,826, forward strand.
GCCGCCGCTATTCGTTCGAACTCCGTCTCTTCCTGCTCGGGCCAGAAGTCCGGCCACTGGTCCCATGTCTCGTCATCAGCCGCCTCCAGCAGCACATCCGCGCGCCGCTCCAACTCAGCCTGTCGGCGTTCGCTCGACGGCGGGATTGTGTTATTCACGTGACCCCTTCAGGAAACAAAAAAGCCCCCGGTTGCCTCGGGGGCGTCACTCTGATAGCTGTTCAGCTGTCTCGGTCTAGCCACTTCTCCAAGTCAGCCGGACGGCACCGAAGTGACTGGCCCACCTTCCGAAAGGGAATCTGTTCATCCCTCCAGCTTCCGTACACCCACGACCGGGGCTTGTTCAGGTAGTCAGCTACATCGCCAACGGTCATCAGCTTGGCAAGCGCCATTCGTCCTCCAAGAAATAGGAAAGCCCCCGAAGACCCTCGGGGGCTCAATGCGTATGAAGCGCTGGCGAGTTCAGCCGCGTCGGCTACCCGCTTCAGCCATTTCCTCAAGTACCACCTTGGCCTTATCCGTCAACTCTCCGCCCGCTTTACCGGCAATTGTGGTCAGGAAGCCGTCCCTTCTGGCCCGCTTCAGGTGATCCTTCACCGTCTCAGGTCGGCGACCGATGAGCCGGGACAGCCATCGAACAGGCGCAGGAGCCCCGAAATCCGCCATGGCGGTGTACGTGGCAACAAGCAGGGTCAAGTACTGCTCTGAGACGCCTTCGCCCTCCAGGGCGAGCCGCGCCGCCTCTCCCATCTCATTCAGCTTCCCTGCCACTTCCTCCAACGTGCGTTGGGCTTCGGGAGCCTGCTTTGCCAATTTCAAGGCTGCTGCCACATCGAGCCTGCGTAGGACTGTGGTCGAGATACCGCGTGCCACCTCGCGGGCGGGGGCGCCCTCGCCCGCCTCGATGGTGATCCGCTGCGGCCCCCCATTGATCGGCCCAACGGGCCACCACATGCGGACCGTCCATGCCCCTTGCTGCTGAGTGATCTCGAACCCACTGTCATCCGCTTCCATATCCCTCAAGTTAGCACACCCAGGGGGTTCCACCCTGCGTTGACAACCTAGGGTGGTCAGTTGGCAAACTTGAGATGCCGGTGAGTGACCGGCACGACGGCGGGGTGGTCCCGTGTGTCGGCAGCAGCAGGGGGGCCGCCTCAGTGGCAAGGGCATGGGTCGCACGGTCGACGGACGACCCGAAGAAGTGGACGACGTTCTGGTACGACCCGGACGGCAAGCAGCGACAGAAGACCTTCGGCACCAAGACGCGAGCCGACGACCAGCGCAAGCGCAAGGAACAGGAACTCGACGCCGGGACCTACCTGGACGACCGGTTGGGCAAGCAGCCCGTGACGGCTGTCTGGGAGCAGTGGACGAACCAAAGGAAACTGGAGAACAGCACCAAGAAGCAGTACCGGTCCATTCAGAAGACAACCCTTGAGCCGTTCTTCAAGGCCCGTTCCATCGTGTCCCTGAAGGTCGCTGACATTGAGCAGTGGCTCTTGTGGATGGAGCAGGACCGGAGGCTCTCGGCCCGCACACGGCGTCAGCGGTTCTCGTTCTTCTCCGGGATGATGGACTGGGCCGTCGTCAACGAGATCATCGGCCGGAACCCGTGCAAGAAGGTCAAGGGCGCCGGGAGCCGCGCCAAGGAGATCAGGGAGCACAAGAGCACCGCTCGGCGACTCACGACGCGGGAAGTCCTGGCGATGCTGGATGCCGCTCCTCCGCGATACCGCGCGATGCTGTGGCTCATGGCTGGGTGCGGCCTGCGACTGGGTGAGGCCATGGCGGTGTCCCGCGATCAGATCGACTTCAAGGCCGAGACGCTTCGCGTCGACTTCCAGATTGCGGAGGACGGAGACACCGAGTCGGGGAAGAACAGCGCGATTCAGCGTCGGCACATCAAGGCTCGTGACGAAGGCGAGCCAGGGCGTACCATCCCCCTCCCACCGAACGTCGCCTTCGAGCTTCGGCGGCACATCAAGAACCACGGGGTATGGGGGCCGGAGCGGCTTCTCTTCCCCAACGTGACGCGGACCGGCTACCTCTACGCGTCGTACTTCTACCCGAAGATCTGGATGGAGGCTCTGGGCAAGGGACAGGTGAAGTACTGCAAGGCGCACTCACTCCGGCACTACTACGGGTCGCGGCTGCTGTACGCCGGAGTCCCCGAGAACGATGTGGCCGACTGGATGGGCCACAGCAGTACGGACGTGCTGAGGGAGCACTACCACTACATCTTCGAAGGGGCCGAGCAGCGCGGTCGGGCCGCCATCGCGACGATGTTGACGCCCGGCGCCGACGACCCGACGGAGGCATCAGAGGTCGCCTGATACGCGTACGACAACAGCCCCCGGCGTCGCGCCGGGGGCTGTGCTGTTTGTGCAGGTCAGTGGCTGTTTTCAGCCCGGCATCCACCCAGGATTCCCCCAGCATGACGCCCAGGAACGGTCCTGATCGGGCCGCAACGGGCAGAAAGCCGAAGGTGGCCCTCCGGACCTTCGAAACAGCTTCTGACCTGCAAAAACACTGCTAGGGAAGGTTCCTTGCCATCACGATCCGCTGAACCTGATTCGTGCCCTCATAAATCTGGGTGATCTTCGCGTCCCGCATCATCCGCTCCACCGGATAATCCCGCGTATACCCGTACCCGCCCAGCAACTGCACCGCGTCCGTGGTCACCTCCATCGCCACATCCGACGCGAAACACTTCGCCGCAGCCCCCTGGAACGTCAGATCCTCGTCCCCCCGCTCCGACTTCGCCGCTGCCGCATACGTCAACTGCCGCGCCGCCTCGATCTTCATCGCCATGTCCGCCAGCATGAACTGCACACCCTGGAAGTCCCCCACCGGCTTCCCGAACTGCCGCCGCTCCCGCACATACCCCTTCGCATAATCGAACGCCCCCTGCGCCACCCCCAACGCCTGCGCCGCAATCGTGACCCGCGTATGGTCCAGCGTCCGCATCGCCGTCGCGAACCCCGTCCCCTCCGCACCGATCATCCGCTCCGCCGGAATCCGCACCCCGTCGAAATACACCTCACACGTCGGCGACCCCTTGATCCCCAACTTCCGCTCCGGCGCGCCGAACGACACCCCCGCATCCGACTTCTCCACCACGAACGCCGAGATCCCCCGCGACCGCGCCCCCGGATCCGTCACCGCCATCACGGTGTAGAACTCCGACACCCCCGCGTTCGTGATCCACCGCTTCACCCCGTCCAGCACCCAGTGATCACCGTCACGCACCGCCCGCGTCCGCATCCCCGCCGCATCCGAACCCGCCTCCGGCTCGGACAGACAGTAGGAGAACATCCCCTCGCCCCGCGCCAGCGGGCCCAGATACCGCTTCTTCAACTCCGTCGAACCCGCCAGCATCACCGGCAGCGACCCCAGCTTGTTCACCGCCGGAATCAGCGACGAGGACACACACGCCCGCGCCACCTCCTCGATCACGATCACCGTCGCCAGCGCGTCCGCACCCGCGCCGCCGAACTCCTCCGGCACATGCATCGCATGCAGATCATTCGCCACCAGCGCCTCGCACGCCTCCTGCGGGAAACGCGCCTCCTCGTCCACCGCCGCCGCATACGGGGCGATCTTCGCCTCCACCAGCGAACGCACGGACTCACGGAGCATGCCGTGCTCCTCGGACGGGCGGTACAGGTCGAAGTCGGACATCAGCTCTCCCATGAGATAGCACCGAGATGGCACTCAGTACCCTCATTATGCACCTTGAGTGCCACACTGGAAGGGAGGAGGTACGTTCGGGCCATGGACGAGCAGCACGACGACACGACGGGCGGCACCGGGGGCGACGCCGGGGGCGCAAGCGACCGGGAGAAGGCCCCCATCAGGGATCTCCTCGTCTCCGCCGCGTTCGAACTCTTCACCGAGCACGGGTACGACAGCACGACCGTCGACGACATCGTGCGCCGGGCCGGTGTGGGCCGCCGGTCCTTCTTCCGGTACTTCCCCACGAAGGAGGAGGTCGTCTTCCCCGACCACGAACGGGCGCTCGCCGACATGGTCGGGTATCTGGAGGAGGGGACCCGGGACCCGGACCCGGTCGCGCGCGCCTGCGGCGCGGCCCGGCTGGTCATGCGCATGTACGCGGAGAACGCCGAGTTCTCGGTGAAACGCTATGCGCTCACCCGCAGGGTGCCGGCGCTCAAGGCCCATGAGACGTCCGTGGTGTGGCGCTACGAGCGGGCCCTGGCCGGCTATCTCAAGGGGCGGTTCGCGATGCTGCCGGACGGTGACGTCCGGGCGTACACGGTCGCCGCGAGCGTGGTGGCCGCGCACAACTACGGACTGCGCGCCTGGCTGCGCTCCGGCGCCCGCGGCGACGCCGCGGAGGGCATCGACCGGGCCCTCGACCTCGTCCGTCGCACCTGGGGCGACACCGGCGAGACCCTCGTCGTGGTCACCCGGACCAGCACCCCCATGTGGCAGATCGTGCAGCGGCTGGAGGACGTCCGGGACGGGAGCACACCGGGAGGGAACTGAGTGCCTGATCCCAAGGCACTCAGTTCCCTCCTGGTGCCTTCACCCATGCCGGGTGTCCGTGCCCACGGTGCCCGGCCGGTCCGGGCGCGTTGCACCCCGCAGGTGGTCCCGCTTGCCCTTACCGTGCTCTGGATATGACTGGTCATCAGAGACGGAGGGAAGGCGCGGGCCGCGGGCGCGGGGCACGCGGTGCGGTCCTGGGCAGCAGGCCCGCCCACTCCGTGCGGCTGCCACGACCCGCCCCCTTTGGCCCGCACGGCGGCCCGGCGGTGCCGTCCGCCGCGCCCGAGCGGACGGTGCCCTGGCTACGGGTCGGCGCGGCCTACGCCTGGCGGCTCATCCTCGTCGGCATCGTCGTCTACGGCCTGTTCACGATCCTGGGCCGCTTCCAGCTCGTCGCCGTGGCCCTGTTCCTCGCGTTGGTCGTCACCGCGGTCCTGCGCCCCGTCACCGATCTGCTGGACCGCGTGCTCCCGCGGCCGCTGAGCGTGGCCGTCGCGCTCGTCGGCAGCATCCTGCTTCTGCTCGGCCTGTTCGCCCTCGTGGGGAACGCGGTGGCCGGTGAGTCGGCGAAACTGGCGGGAGAGTTCCGCGGCGGCGTCCACCAGATCGAACAGTGGCTCCGGCGGCCCCCGTTCCGGCTCGGCCCGGGCCGGCTCGCCGAACTGCAGCGCCAGGTGATGAACTACCTCAGCACGCACCGGTCGAGCCTGCTCAGCAGCGCCGTCAGCGGTCTCGGCCGGGTCGTCGAGGTGGTGACCGGGATCGCCCTCGCGCTCTTCTCCTCCGTCTTCTTCATCCACTCCGGCGAGCGGCTGTGGGGCTGGGCGCGCGACCAGTTGCTGCCCGCGAGTGCCCGCGAGGGGTGGGACCGGGCGGGGCGTGCCGCCTGGCGCACGTTCGCCGGATATACGCGCGGCATCATCATCGTGGCCGCCACCAACGCGGTCCTCGTGGGCATCGCCCTGCTCCTGCTCCAGGTGCCGCTCGCGCTGCCACTGGCCCTGCTGGAGTTCTTCGCCACGTTCGTGCCGCTGGTGGGCTCGCCGGTTGCGCTCAGCGTCGCCACCGTCGTCGCCCTCGCCGGTCGCGGCCCCCTCACGGCGGCGCTGGTCCTGGTGCTCATCGTCGTCATCGGACAGCTGGAGGGCCATGTGCTGCACCCGCTGGTGATGAGCTGGGCGGTCCGGCTCCATCCGCTGGTCGTCGCCGTGTCCGTCATCGCGGGCAGCATCGTCGCGGGCGTGATCGGAGCCGTCGTGGCGGTCCCGCTCATCTCCGTCGTCTGGGCGGTACTGCGCGCACTGCGAGCGGTACCGCCGTAGCCGCGCCGGACGTCCGCGGTGCGGAGGGTCCGCCGGTGCGCGGGCTCGGGGGGCGTCGGATCACTCATGGAGCCAGAAGCCGGTCCGGCGCAGCCAGTGGTCGAGCAGGGCCCGGTCGCCCTCGACCTCGGTCCGCTCGTCGACGGGCCGGCCGTAGACGAGCAGCAGCAGATCCGTGAGCGGTCCCCGGACGGTCACCGCCGCGTCGTCGTCGGCGGCGGCGTGCCGCCAGTGGGGGGCATCGCCGGTGAGGTCGACGAACCAGTCCCCGGCGGGCTCGTCGGTGGCCCACAGGCGCAGGGTGCGGCCGGTGCCGAGCAGTGGTTCGTCGTTCTCGTCGTACGCCTCGGGCACCGTGCCGAACGCCATCCACTCGTCCAGCCCGTCCCGCGCCACGGCCGGATCGAGCTGGTAGCCGCGGCCCACCGTCCGGGCGGCGTCGGCGCGGTGGACGACGGTCTCGTGCAGCATCCGCCGGGCCCAGAACGCCAGGGGCTGATCGGGCACCACGGTCCACACCCGGGTGTCGGGACCGGCGTCCTCCAGCGCGTCCGCCAACTGCCGGGCGCCGTCGGCGAGCCAGGCGTCGAGCGCGGCCGTGTCCTCGTCGCCGTAGTCGAAGACGTCGTTGACGAGATGGTCGGACACCGGTTCGGTGGCGCGGGTGCGGACGATGGTCTCCACCCAGCGGTGGGCGCCGCCGACGTGCCGGGCCAGCTGGCCGAGGTTCCACTCCGGGCAGGTGGGCACCCGGACCGCGGGGTCGGCGCCGGTCAGCAGGGTCCGCAACAGGTCGGTCTGGGCGAGGATTTCGGTGCGGTAGCGGTCGAGGTCCCAGCAAGGCATGGGGCCAGGCTACGGGGCCCGGCCGCGTTCCACCCGGCCGTTCTCCCGCATCACGGGCCGTGGTGGTAGACCACGCCGGGCCGCATGCCGCCGCTCGTGGCGAAGAGCTGAGGGATCGTCACCAGTACATAGCCGCGGGCCTTCAGCGTGCGCAGGAGGTACGGGACGGCCGGCGGGGTGGTCGCGTACCGGTCGTGCAGGTCGACAATGGCGCCCGGCCGCACCCCGGCGAGCACGCGTCGCTCGATGAACCGGGGGTCGTGGTGCTTCCAGTCCCGGGGGCCGACGTTCCATGTCACCACCGACAGGCCCTCGACAGCGGCGGCGGCCCGCACCTTCGCGTTCCACGCGCCGAACGGCGGTCTGAAGATCGTCGGCCGGTGTCCGGTGACCGAGGCGATCTGCCGTGCCGCGGTGTCCAGTTCGTGGCGGACCCGGGCGGGCGGGACCAGGGTGAGGTGCGGGTGGGTGACCGTGTGGTCGCCGATCGCGTCGCCGTCCCGGTCCTCACGCAGCACGTCCGCGCGGTGGCGGAGCGCGTGCGGCCCGATGAGGAAGAAGGTGGCCACGGCGTGCTGCCGCTCCAGCGCGCCGAGCACGGCGCGGGTGTAGCCGGTGGGGCCGTCGTCGAAGGTCAGCGCGACGCACGGGGCGAAACGGCAGTCCACGGCCGACGGCCGGATCCCGCCG